>WTCF01000022.1 GCA_013138705.1 Deltaproteobacteria bacterium | reverse complement strand
GTGTTGAGGCCCTTTTCTATTATTAGTCTGACAAAGGTGCAATGGGACTCTTTTAAAAGGATCCTTCCTCCCACTATCTTTAGGAGCTTTTTCATTTTTGACAGGGTCTCATAGTCAATAAGGGTTTCCATCTTGTAACCCATTGGTGTTGCAGGATTCCTCAGGCGCAGTCCTACGCCTGCGAGGCCCTTTCAGCAGTCACCTATGCTGTCTATAGACTCGATGATCTCGTTCTTGAAACTATTTTGACTAGTGATATTGCCGGACATCCTTATTCCCTGTGGTCAGTGTCTATGGAGTATCGGGTGATGCTCCTTTGGTACCAACTTTTGAGCTATTGACAAATTATTCTAACCCGGATAAACGGGAAAAGTGCCTAAAGTTATTTAGCAAAATATCTATAAAATCAATTATATGGTGTTGGTGGTGAGTTCTGTGAATTACAATTCTTGCAACTATAGTCTAAAACAACTTTATCTTCTACCACTTCTGTTGATAACTGGTTACCTCAGGACCATTTAACACGCTTCATATTATAATGGAATTCGTAGCCGTTCATGGCTTGAAACTTGAAATTGGAAAGTAGAAATTTGGGAGAGATGAACGGATTGAAACTTGAAATTAGAAATTGGAGAGAGATGAAACGAGTTTACGAGTTGGATGTTTACAAACTGGCAGAAGAGTTGTCAGATAAGAACCATGGGACGCTGTGTCTGAATGAACTTACAGGTACCTTTGAACCTCTTTGAGTTCTTCAGTCTTGTGTGGAAGGTGCGCAGGCTCCCTGGCCTATTTCATGCCGGGCCGCCGATAAGCGTTGGAAGCAGTGATATGGCGTAGAGCGGCAGGTTGAGGATTTTCCCGTCATACTTTAGATTGAGAAGATTGGCCCTCGCCAACCGGTCAGGTTTAAACTGCAAATCATAAGACCTCAGACTCTTGCTCTTTGGATTAATCCCTGTTTTGACCTCCAGCGGACAAATGTTGGCTGCAAATTCACAGAGAAAGTCGAGTTCGGCCTTGCCGCCCTTGCTCCGCCAGTAATAGAGGGGCTGCTGAAAATGAGATACTAGTTGCTGGGCCACATAATTCTCCACAAAGGCACCCTCGTATTCGCTGAAAAGGCGTTTTCCCTGGGCCAACAGTTCAACAGGAGATCCGGCCATGGCCCCCAACAACCCCACGTCCAGGGCATAGGCCTTGAAACAACTGCTCTCAGCATAATGCTTGAGGGGATGTCGGACGGTTTGAACCGCGTTTGCCCGATACATCAGGCCCGCATCAGTTAGCCAGGTCAGGGCATTTTCGTATTCACGCGCCCGGGCTCCTTTCTTAACCGCAGAAAAAACGAATTTTTTGTTTTCTTTAGCCAGATGCTTTGGGATGGAATCCCAAATGAGAGTGAGTTTGGGAATGTCGGTGGCAGGGGCGTGTTTTGCAAAATCGTAAACATAGGATTTGATGATTTCCTGTTGGATCTCCCTGATCTCTAAGGCATTCCCTTGATCGGCGAAGTGCTTTACGGCTTCCGGCATGCCCCCGACAAAATAATAGAAACGAAGCAGATCCACCAGATGTGAATGAAATGCCTCGGCCAGCGGCGTGGGAGTTTCAATATCTTCAAGCAGATTTCTGTATCTGGATTCCCCCATAGCATCGAGAAATTCAAAAAACGTCATGGGATGAAGATAGAAAAAATTCACCTTACCCACTGGAAAGGATCCGGGCACGGACATCTTGACGCCAAGGAGGGAGCCTGCCGCGGCAATGTGGACATCGTTTTTCTGCTCAGCGAAATATTTCAGCGAATTCAGGGCCTGATTTGAAACCTGAATTTCGTCGAATATAATCAAGTCGATCCCTGGCTGAATTTCCAGATTCATATAGATGGAGAGTTCTGCGAGGATTCGCTTCGGATTCAGATCCCTCTGAAAAAACCGGCCAAGGGAGGGGTCTTCCTCGAAGTTGCAGTAGACAGTGTTTCGGTATTCCCTTAGGCCAAATTCCTTGAGGATGAAGGTTTTTCCCGTTTGCCTCGCACCCTGCAGAAGAAGCGGCTTTCGCCTGGAAGAAGCCTTCCATGCCCGCAATTTCTTGTATATGTCTCTATCCATGCCAGCGTATCATGGCACGTATGAACGGCTTCGTCAACCTTTTCCGGTCATTTGTGTGATATATTACCCATTATTCGGACGTAAAAGGTGACATTTCTCACGTAAATCTTCTGAAGAACACTGGTCAGTTCCAATAGATAGGGATCATCATCACAGACAATTGATTTATTGATTTATAGCGGTTCTGGTAGAAATAACCGTGCCGACGATTAACCCGGATTATGCACTTCAAATACCGAAAAAGGAAATTGCATAACTAGTGAGAACTTTCCGCATCAGATCCCCAAGGGGTCTATTACTTTACTTGTGCGGATAAGCAATACCTGCAGCCAGTCAAAGAAAGATTCTTTTCAAGTCGACCAAGAAAGTCATTCCGGTCGCAGTCGTCAAGAAAGATATCTTGGCGATTCAAACCCCTGGTGATGACATGATTAATCGCACCGGGCATATTCAGTCGTCTGTGTCGAGGCATGCCACCATGATCGCAACTCGCTAAAATCAACGTCAATTATATTATTAAACTAACTCTGCCAAATTCCCCAACATATCTGTGTCATCGGTTTTGATTTTTGGCTTTCTATGGCCTAAGGATGAATCCCATTGTATTGAAATGCTGATCAAAGCCAAAGACTTCCTCAACACCAGCATGCCTTGCTATTACAAAGCTTGTACAATCAACAAAGGAGAACGCCTGATCAGAATAACCCTTAAATATGTCCCAAGCCTCTTGGTGGATAGGCGGGGTAACCCATTCTAAGTGAAGCCTTCCTCCCTGGATGGCCTCTTGGATTATTGAATGAAATTGCAGGACCTTGTCATGACCGTCATCGTAGCGTATGCGTGTATAGGTTTCAACCAGAACATATTCAGAAGTAACCAGCTGAATCTTTTTTCTAGAGAGTTTCCGATAATATGAGGCAGCCTGTTTGTGGAATCGATCCCTTACAACTGCCATTGCTATCCAACCACCGGTATCTATAAAGACAGGAACCATAATTAGAACTGCTTTCCATATAAATACTTGTCATGGTGAATTGAGGCGTCCGAGGGGCCTTCCGGCTCATCACACAGTCCGATGAGTTTTTGAAGCGGATCCTTTTCTGCCATCATACCCTTTTGCTTAGCAATATATTTCTTGACCGCTTTACGGATATGCTCGGCTGCAGAAATCTTGGTAGTAAGGGCCAGCCTTTTCAGTGCCCGATCACTCTCTTCATCAAGATAAATTTGTTTTCTTTTAAGATTAGCCATTAAATTCATCCTATTTAAAATTTAATGTATACATTACTTTACTCGGAATACGTCGTCAATGCCGTTTGGAGGTGCTTTGACCTTTCACCACCTTAAATTTTTGTGCTGACCTCACCTGAGAAATGCGCTTTCGGCGGCTGAAGGCCGAGATGAAAAAAGTCAAAGGAAAAGCTGGTCAGGGGCAACACGTTCTGGGATTCATATCAACGTATAGCTGTTGAGCAAGGTGTGCCCAGTCAAAATCGAACGAGAAGAGTCTGCCTATATGAGTGCATTACCTATTTGTTATTTTTTCTATCAACTGCCATCCCGCTGCTGCGGGAATATCGAAGACGTTACGGAAGAGGATATTCTTCAATAACGCCTGCAGCCAGTCAAAGGAAGATTCTTTTCAAGTCGACCAAGAAAGTCATTCCGGTCGCAGTCATCAAGAAAAATATCCTGGCGTTTCAAACCCCTGGAGATGACATGATGAATCGCACCGGGGATATTGAGTCGGTCTGTGTCGAGGCATGCCACCTTAGCCAAATCAACATCAATTAAATTATTAAACTAACTCCGTCCCCCACGTATTAAACTAACTCCGTCCCCCACGTCCCTGAACTCCGTCCCCCACGTCCCTGTGACATTGCATCCGATGCGGTTAGCCTCAAGAATCGGTGTTCCACCACCCATGAATGGATCTGCGACATGGAGACCTGAAAAGTTGTTCGATTTGTAGAACACTTCTCGTAGCGGCTTGTCCGAGAACTCGGACAGAAGCAAACCGCGAAACAGGGTACCCGGCCGCCGGGCAAACCACTTATGCACAGCAATAACAGGACGGTAGTTCTGTTGAATCTGCTTTTCCCGGAGCGCAAGGTCCGAAATGAACGGTATATCGAAATCCCGCTCAATCATTGGGAAACGCCTTTGCAGTTTCTGCTCGCTGCCGCCGGCCGTTGGCTTTTCATCCACTCGTCGATTTCCTCGCGGTCAAAACGCCATTGGTTGCCGACCTTGGATGCGGGAATATCAGCTTTCTGGGCCATTCGATAGAGCTTGGTCCGGCCCATCTTCAGATAGTCAGCCAGTTCGTCGATAGTCAGCCACTTGTCTTGGTCCATGAAACGCCTCTACGCCGCCTCGGCTTGTTGCATGCCAAAAAACGATAAAGGATGATAACATCCGGCACTATCTATGTCAAATCAAAAAGCTACGACATGGGAACAAGGGGATGCTGTGTCTGAATGAACTTACATGTACTTTTGAACCTCGAAGTAGTAACTCCAAGAAAACGCGCAACTTCCGCTCCAGGGTAACCCATCTTCCCAACCGCCAATTGACAAAATAACCTGCGTGTCGGGCTATTCGCCCTGACAAGCCTTGGACACCTTGCGGATCCTGGCTACCGGATCTCAATCCCGTAATTCCCTCACCCTCCTCAATCACTGCTTGCATCAAGCTGGTGAGGCTCATCAACGACTATTGTATCTGAACTGTCTTCATGGAGGACTTTCTTGACAATCCTGTCTGTAACTTCCTCCAGATAGGCGTTCAGTTCATCTTTGATCTTTTGGAATTCCGGCCAAAGCGTTTCATCCACAAACCTTTCCGGAACCCGGACCATTACTGTTGTGTAACGCTGTCTGTAATATCGGTATGGCCTAAAATCGTAGCGGCGCAGTAATGCGACAAAGACCTTCCGTGACCACATGTCAGTAAAAGTAAATTTATACTCTATCGGCGGATCTTCGGGTAACAGCTCCCTGAGCCGCTGTAATATTCGTTGTTTGGCACGTTCAGCAGAATCACGTTCACCCTCTGTAGCAGCGCCGGCAAACAGGCCTTCGATCTTGATTAGTTTATTAATCAGATCAGCTTCGTTCATGCTTTACCATCCCCCAGTCCTGCTTTTTTTATGCGTCGCATGAAACTTGATTTTCTTCTGTGTTGTCTGCAGAGATCTTGCAGCCGTTCTTCAAACCGATCAACCCTTCCTTTTTTCCTGCCGACGTCACGCAGATCAACGAGCAACTTGACAGATTCATCGTAATCCGATTGCCGTTTGGTCTCAATGATAGTATCTACCTCTTCCCATACTTCACTCTCCCGTGTAGCCAAGTCGGCCAGATATTTCTCGCGGGCAATTGCTTTTTCCCTGTCACGTCGAGCCTTTTCTTTCGTCTTTTGGTCAGCAACCAGGCGCTTACGTTTCTCGGCACGTATTTTTGCTGCAACAAGCAATTCAGTCACAGTGCGAGGTTTACATTCTTTATTCATAGCGTCTTCTGAGGGTAGCGTTTGCTGAAAGCGTTGCCTTAATTCAGCACCTAATAATGGATCGCTGTCGTTGATCAGACGGAGTAAAATCCCGTTTTTTTCAGAATCGGTGAGTCCGTTGATCCAGGAAATCATTTCCTTTTGTTGATGTGCCTGCGTTCTATCTTCACTGGGACTGTTTTCTGCAGCAACAGCTATCAAGTCCGTGTCAATCCGCAGGAATTTGGAAAAATTCCTGAGAGCGGCATTGAGGTTGCCAAGGTTCGGTGGTGTTGACGGCTCAACATCACTGTCGTCCAGTTCACCCATTTGGGCGCAAAAAAGCCATGCAAGGTACAGACAGCGCTGATCGCCGTGGAGTAAATCCGAACGTAAAGTGATCAACGATGATAACAAACCTTCTCCATCTACCCAGTTACGGTCTTCATCCTCAGAATGAAATTCAAGGATCAGATTCTTTCCCTTGACGTGTAACTTTGCGCTTTTACCAAGGCAATACCGGCTAGCCGTCTCTGTATCTAACAGTCTGTTGGAAATCCGCAACATGAACCAATGTGTCCCCCAATTTGCCAAGTAGAGAAATGCGTCAAAATATTTTTCGACAAGAGCTAAAGGGTCACCGCGAAAATCACCCCAGTTATAGACATTTATAAAACTGGTCGGGGTAATTTGTGCACGGGTTGAAAGCTTTCGGAGTTCCTTCATGTCCTGCTCATTCAGCGATTTATCAACGGCCTGAAATTCGTAGTACTGGTATTCACTCATGTCGCCCTCATGTGAAACTGACGGTTATACTGCTAACTTGCTATTGTTCAATTTCTCCGGATATAAACAGTCTTTTTCTGTAGTACCAGCTTTTTGAGACACATATCCGGATAATATCGCCCTCTTGCACTTGCTCAACATAATAGCCAGGGCGGAAGTAGAGTGGCTTTGCAGGGCAGTCCTCAAGTTCAACCAGCCAGTTCTGTGTCTTTTTTTCAAGCACCTTTACGGAAATGATCTCATGTTTTTTAGCCAGCCAGTATTCGCCGCTTCTGTCATTTAAAGAGGCAAGCAGTCGAGGGACATGCAGGGAAAGGAATTCTTTATCCATATTACCAAACAAGAGCTTCCAATGGTGAGATCCCATTCTGTAATCCCTTTCTTCCGTGCGTCTTGTTTTTGATTCTCTCAGGTCCTCCAGTAATTCACTGATGATTATATCGTCCAGAACACAGCGGACCATTGCCCTGAATCCGGAATATTTCTGAAAGATGATTCCATGTTCATGAATAAACTCGGATGCCTCCAGCCGGTCAGGCAGCGCGGATCCGATATATCTCGTTGTTTCCGGCTGATCTCTGCCAATAAGCATATGTGCGACATGCCAATTGTGTGTTACCCCTGTGAGCAGATATCTGAGAGCATCTTCCTGACGGCCCAAGATCCAACAAATCAAGGCCTTCACATAATAGGCGTCCGCCCAGAGCATCTCGATATACCATTTATCCGCTTGCTCAATATTTCCCAGATTCAGATGGCATATACCAATCATGTTATGCGTGCCCCAGAGAATCTGGTATGAATGGCACAGCTCAAGTACTTCGATGGCCTCCTGATACCGCTTCATCTTTTGTAAAGTGACGGCCTTATTGGTCAATGCCCTGAAAAACGGGCGGAATGCAAGATATGAGTAAAGATTCGGCGCTTTATTTTCCGGGTTTTCTTCACATTCTTCACATTTTTTTGTGTCCCGGTCCGGACATTCGTCTGCAAGTTGACATTCCTTGTCAGCGGCCCATTTGTGAAGATTATCGCGTTTTATATATTCCTCCGGATTGTTGGTTATCTCCATATCGATATGCTGTTTTCCAAGTTCAATAGCTTTGTCAAAATAAGAGAGCGCCAGGTGGTAATTTTCTTCAATAAGCTCGGACAACCCGGCATGAACGAGCAGGTCCACGTGATCCGGATCAACTTGCAGACCTTGGAAAAATTCCCTCTTAGCCTCATCCCATTTTCCTTGCCGATAGAACTCCAGCCCTTGATCCAGGATTTCCTCAGCCAACTGATTTTTGTCAGCAACATAATCAAGTGATTGCATGTTTTCCTCCCCTGACTTAGAAACTAATAAAAGTTTTTCCTCAATCATTTTTCGCAGCAAATTCAGACTGTCCTTGGCCCTTTCCAGAGATTTCAACTGGTAAGGCCGCAGCGGCGTTTCAAGGGACTGTAAAGTCACTACAAGCTGAATTGCCGCTTTATTCAGTTGGTCAGACTTGTCACAGGTTTTGTGTTCTTCAAGTATCTGTTTGATCTTCGTGCGTAATTTTCGATCGTTGATTGACCGTCTACCTTTGAAGGGCATTCTCAATGAATCGCAAAAAAGAGACCATTTTGAATCCGAATTTA
>WTCF01000049.1 GCA_013138705.1 Deltaproteobacteria bacterium | reverse complement strand
ACAAGGAGCCGCTTCAGATACAGTTCCGGAGCTATCCGCAGGTAAAGGTCCATACCAAGGGCATTGTGATGGGTTGTAAAGGGACGGGCGGTTGCGCCACCAACGATGGACTGCATCATCGGGGTCTCAACCTCCAGGAAACCATGGGAAGTAAAGTACTCACGTAATATCTGTACAATACGGGACCGGGTCCTGAAAACCTCCCTTACCTCCTGATTCATGATCAGATCAACGTATCGCTGGCGATACCTGATCTCCTTGTCTCTTATTCCGTGATATTTCTCAGGCAGGGGCTTCAAGGACTTGGTTGCCAGGCCAATGGTTTCAGCCGAGACTGTCAGTTCGCCCACACGGGTCCTGAAAAGCTTGCCTTTAACCTCAATCAAGTCACCGATGTCGAATTTCTTGAACAGGCTGTAGGCTCCGGCCCCAACCATGTCCCTTCTAACATGGACCTGCAGTTGACCGGAGCTGTCTTGCAGATGTAAAAAGGCGGCCTTTCCAAAACGGCGCAAACTCATTATGCGGCCGGCCAATCTGAAGCTGTCCGGCACCTTTTCCAGGGCCTCTGCATCATATGAATCATACAACCTGCGTATTGTCGCCGCACTTTCAGGCGTCTTTACGTCGTTGGGATAAAGAGATATATTATCTTTTTCAAGTTGCTCCGCTTTTTCGCGGCGCTGCTTAATAACTAGGCTTTCGTCACTCAAGTTGTCCACTCCTTATTGGGGAATGCCCTGATTATACTCGTGGTAAAAAAACATGATAAGAAATCCAAACTCAGGGCTTCGCCCCAATTGGAATATTGTAATACTGGAATTATGGAATAATGGGTTCTGGGAGAATAGATCATTGGTCTATTGGCAAAAAATCCAAACCTCAACCACCGCCTGTAAATTCAATGAGTTGTAGAAATTCCGAGACATCAAATTATGTCTATAGGATAATTCAGTCGCTGACAAGCAATCATTCATAGTTTACTCTATATATACCGTCAAGTGAATCAAGGGGTCTTGCTTCATGAATCTACGTTTAGCCCTGTGCATAGCCTATGCAGGAGTCATCTTCGGGATATCTTCCGTCCCTGGGAATCGACTTCCCAGCATATCGGTCAGCGATTATTTTATACATTTTTTCGAATTTGTTGCATTAGGTTCATTGCTCATGTGGTGGCGGCTGCACAACTCTGCAGTATCTATAGCAGTGGCCCTGTGTCAGGCCATTTTTCTTGGATCATTATACGGCCTTGCCGACGAACTTCATCAATATTTTGTGCCAAATAGATGTGCTGATCCGGTTGACTGGGTTGCAGATACCCTGGGTTCTGCCGTAGGTGCGATTGCAGTATTGGCTTTATTCTTAGTTTTCTCAAAACGGTCTGGTCCTCGGGAAGGCGTGAGGGACTAATTGAAGGATTAAAGGATTAAAGGATTAAAATTAGAGACGATTTAGTGCTTATGAATAAAGAAATTGTTCATATCATGAACGATATTTCCTCCTGGCTCCGCTATCAGAAGCAACTGGGGGTTGAGATTATTCCCAAGGGTCCTGGATTATCCGCCTTTCCGGATCATCGTGTCAAAGATAAGATGTCTCTGCAAGGACTGACTTCCACACAGGAATATCAGGAATATAGGGATGAGATTCCTGCACCAACTGACCTTGACGGGCTTCGCAGGATGGTTGAGAATTGTAACAGGTGTGATCTGCATAAAAAGCGGCAAAATATAGTCTTTGGAGAAGGACCTGAAAATGCAAAGCTGGTGCTGGTAGGAGAGGCCCCGGGCAGGGAAGAAGACAAGCAGGGCCGGCCATTTGTAGGCCCTTCAGGAGAGCTCCTTACAGATATGCTAAATGCTGTAAATATTTCCAGAAAGGATGTCTTTATCACCAGTGTAATCAAGTGCCGCCCCCCGCATAACCGCACACCAGGGCACGAAGAAATTGCCGCATGCTCTTCCTTCTTAAGACACCAGTTGAGGCTCATCGATCCGCCCCTTATACTTGCTTTGGGACTAGTAGCTGCCCAGACCCTCCTTAAAGAAAAAGCCCCATTGAAATCTCTTCGTGGCCGCTTCCATCAGTTGGGAAATGCCAGGGTCATGCCGATCTATCATCCGGCATATCTGCTGAGGTCACAAGGAAGCCGGCAACTGGACCTCAAACGTGTGGCTTGGCAGGACCTTCAAATACTGGAAAAAGAGTATGCCGAATATCGCTAAAAACCAAATGCAAAAGACTATAGAACAAATCCAACCTGATACCCATTTTCTGAAAAGGGAAACTATTAATTCAACGCCGGGAATTTCGAGGCGGGGTAAATGGTTTATAAGATACGGAGTTTCACAAGCAGTCCTATTGCTTTTTGTTACGCTATTTTTGTTTGTGTTAGCTCCTTCCTTGTGGGGGGATGATCAGAAAGACAAGCCGCGGAATCCAACAGACCATTCCAGGATCTATCTTGTCAAATTAAAAGGAAGCATAAATCCCGGTGCAGCGGAGTTTTTAAAGAGGGCGCTTAGAGAGGCGGACATGGGCCTGGCTACCTGCCTGGTGATTGAGCTTGACACTCCGGGCGGCCTTGTATCTACCCTGAGGGATATGGTCCAGGAAGTAATGGCATCACCGATTCCAACAGTTGTTTATGTAATGCCCTCCGGGGCACAGGCTGCATCTGCCGGTGCTATTCTCACCATTGCCGCCCATGTTGCCGCCATGGCGCCCGGTACCAATATCGGGGCGGCTCACCCGGTAAATCTGGGCTCTGGCGGGGAAAAAGACGATACCATGAAACAAAAGGCGGAAAACGACCTTGCCGCCATGGCCAGGAGTGTGGCAACGGAGCGTGGGCGAAACGCAGAGTGGGCGGAAAAGGCGGTAAGGGAGAGCGTCTCGGCCTCCGCCAGGGAAGCACTGAAACTGAAAGTAATCGACATCCTGGCTAAAGACCTCAGTGACCTGATTCAACAACTCGATGGCAGGACAGTGAGTCTGCCTGATGGTCCGGCCAAACTAGTAATTAGTAACCCTGAAATTATTCAGATAAAAGAGAGCTTGAGGGAAAAAATACTCAGGACCATAGCAGATCCAAACATCGCCTATATCCTCATGATGATCGGTATGACAGGGCTCTATTTTGAGTTTGCTCATCCCGGGACCATTTTCCCAGGGACCATAGGGGCCATATGCCTGCTCCTGGGTCTGTTTGCCCTCCAGGCCCTCCCTGTAAGTACTGCCGGTCTGCTTCTGTTGCTCCTGGCAGTAGTCCTGTTTGTAATGGAGCTTGTAATTACCAG
>WTCF01000048.1 GCA_013138705.1 Deltaproteobacteria bacterium | reverse complement strand
GCTATACTGGGTGCTACTGTTGCTTATATGTTAAATCCGGTTGATTTAGTCCCTGACTGGATTCCTTTTGTAGGACTGGTTGACGATGTTTACCTGGTGGCCCTTGCTTTGCTGCGTTTAGTTCTCAGGGTTGACGAGAAGGTGATTAAAGATAACTGGAGGGGGCGTGACGACCTGATTCCCATTCTGAGAAAGGTGGCTGATGGGGCTGTGGCTTTTTTGCCGGCTCGTATTCGCCGGTCTATCTTTGCGAGGGTTGACAGATAAGAAACGCTGAGGAGGGGATAAGCCATGTCTGGTTCTCGAAAGATGCAAATAGATATGCCATGTGGGGTTTTCTACAATCTGTTCAATATAATACTGGATCTTAACGGGACAATTACAGTTGATGGCAGTTTTGTTGACGGTGTCGTCGAGCGGCTAAAGGAAATATCGGAAATAATGGATGCTTATGTACTGACGGCAGATACAGGTCAAACTCTTGACCAGTTGACTGATCAGTTGGTAGAGGAGTGTGGTATAAAAATCCATAAACTGGAATCCGGTAGGGGTGATCTGCAGAAGCTTGCTTTTTTGGAAGAGCTTGGTCGTGATAAGACAGTGGCTATAGGCAATGGCTGTAATGACGCCCTGATGTTAAGAGAGGCTAAGTTGGGTTTGTGCGTAATTGGTAAAGAAGGGGCCTCGATTGATGCCTTGATGGCAAGTAATGCCGTTTTCTTCAACATCTGTGATGCACTGGATATTTTTCTCAAACCCAAACGAATGATAGCTACTCTGCGCAAGTAATTTCCTGATTCCGCTGAAAATACCCCATCTGCTCAAAAACTACTCATTGATGCCTAAGGCATTAACTATAATAGGTTCCAGTTCGTCCTTGGTTACCATACCGGTGTAGTGTTTGAGAATTCGATGATCTCTGTCAATCAAGAAAGATGCCGGAAGGGCATAGATGTTTCCATAATCCCTTATAACCTTTGATGTGGCAAGCAATATAGGATAGTTAATCCTTAATGCCTGCGCAAATCCAGGAAGGATTCTTTTCCCATTCTGGTCCACGGATATCCCGATAACGGCAAAACCTTTTGAACTATATTGATCTTGTAGAAGAACAAAGTCAGGGATTTCTACTCGACAGGGAGGACAGTTGGTGGAAAAGAAGTTAATGAGCACTACCTGTCCTTTATAGTCCGATAGATTTACGGATTCGTCCTGGAGATTAAGAAGCGTAAAATCAGGGGCATTGGAAGGATCAGCACTGCCCTGGCAGGCTGCCAACAAAATTGCCCCTACCAGAGATAAAAGGACGTAATTAAATAACCGTTTCTTAGCCTCAACCATCAAAAGACTCGATCCTGTTTACTAGACGTAGCAGGACTTCAACTTCTTTATGAAGCAGAGTTTTGCCCTTTTCAAGAGAAGCCTTTGAAGGATCACCCCATACTCCTCCGGGCCAAAACCTTTTTTTATCTCTGGCCAGGATGGGTGTGGGAAAAGAGGGATACTCTTCAGGGCTCGTACCATTAATGTGCGCCGGCCTTAGGTGGAGCATTAATGATGTTTCTACCTCACCAGCATGCGAGTCATTCTCTGTTTCTATAATTCCATCGGGAATTTTAGCTATCAGATCAAGGATAGACAATACTGCCACCCGGCTTTCCTCAAGGTTGGACAGTATCGCTTCGCCTGCATCCGTAAGGGCAGCCATGTGAGTGCCGCCGGCGTGACCGGAAAGGAGTACAAAATTTCTCAGTCCTTGATTATAAAGTGATGTGGCAAGTTCTACAGTAAGCCTTTTCAAGGTATTTCCGGATATTGTAATTGTACCGGCATGTTGACTTGTGCTTCTGCAGAGTCCGTACCACACTGGTGGCGCAACGAAAATAGGACGATGCTTGCTGGTTTCTTTGGCCAGTTCATACGCATGGATCGTATCGGTCCCAAGTGGTAGATGCTGACCGTGTTCCTCTATAACCCCAAAGGGCACTATAATAGTGCGGGTTTTAGTTAGGCCTTCTATAAAGGCCGGCATGGTAAGTTCTTCTAGAATCATGGTGGAAATCTACTTATTGTGCTGAAATATGTCAATTCGCTTTAGCAGTCAAAGGGGATGGAGGGGGGATAAATTTATTTTAAAATGCTTGCCACTGATCAATAGATTGAGCTAGAATATGTACGGCCTGTATTAAGGAAGTATTTCACGCGGAGGATTTTAATGGGTAAAGTTGTAAGCATACGGGATAGAAAACGTTCTGGTCGAGGGCATGCCCACAGGCTCGCAAAGATAAAGGAGGAGTTGTCAGGGTATTATGGCATCGACCTGGATTCCCTATTGGCTTCGGAGTCTGCCACCAACCTTTCTGTCGATCAGTTTGACGAATTGACTGAACGTATTCTTGTTGCAATTGACGATTTTTGTGAGGAACACTCCATGGTCACTGTTCACGATGTGCTCTACATTCTTGAAAATGTAAAGGATATTGTCAGAGAAAACTCCACTGAAGAAGATGAATGATGGCTTCATACGGGATTAATTCAGGCCTGAGGGTGTGCTTGATTTACTTTTTATATGAAAGGGGGCTTTTGTATGGCAAGAGTGGCTGTAGGAGGTTCTCGTAGTATAGAATCCTATGAATTGATCCAAGGTGTACTGAAGTATTTGCTGATTGACGGAGACGTTGTACTTTCCGGAAATGCCCCTGGGGCTGATCGTCTGGGCGAGCGCTATGCCGGCGAAGCAGGACTTGAATGGAAGATTATTCCTTCAGAGTGGGAGAAGCACGGGCTAAAGGCCACTATGATGAGAAATGAGGTGCTGCTCAGGTCAGCAGATTTTGTGATAAATTTTTGGGATGGACAGTCTGAAGGGGCAAAGCATATGCTGGAGATATCCAGACGGGCTAAAAAGCTTCTGGCTGAAGTCCGACCGGATGGTTATATAAAGCTCTTTCTGAATCCTAGACGATTGGCATAATAATTCTGTATAGAAGGGACTACTGTGACTCCCGAGGACGAAGCGATCATAACAGAGTGGTACCGGAAGATTGACGGAGAAATTCGCATCGGTCTTATCAGGGCAGACGACGATCGCAGCAGGCAAATTCAGGCATTCTGTGAGGATTTTAGCCGTCTGGCTCCAGGCGTCCGGATCGAAAGAGAGGAGAATGACGGCGAACAGGCACCGGAAATCAGTATCGGGGAGAATATAAGCTATCAGGCCGTGCCTCTGGGAAGAGAGCTGGTTCCGTTCCTGGATGCGCTGAGCGGCGGGGCTACGCTCACAGGAAAATTGCCTTCACCGGTTAGGGACGCCCTTAATCAGCTCAGGGTCCCTGCGATGCTGAAGGTCTATATTGCCCCCCAATGTCCATTTTGTCCCCAGGTGGTGACCTTGCTGCTGACCCTTGCCTCGGAAAGTTTGATTCATATCACGGTTATCGATGGGACCCTGTTTTCTGAAAGGGCCGAAAATGATCACGTCCGGTCGGTGCCCACGGTTATACTGGACGATCAGTTCCGTTGGACAGGAGCGATTCAGCTCGAAGAACTCGTCCATATGATGCTCACCCGGGACCCTTCCCAGCTCGGTACTGATTCGCTCAGAAAGATCATCGAGCAGGGTGATGCCGCAGGTTTGGCGCAGATGATGATGGAAAGCGGAAAAATCTATCCTGCGTTTCTGGATCTACTGACTCATGCAAAATGGCAAATTCGCCTGGGCGCCATGGTGGCGTTTGAATTCCTTGCCGAAGAGCGTAAAGAAATGGCCTCGCAGGTTATCGCGCCTTTGTGGGACCGGTTTTTCCAGGTAGACGATAAGGTCAAAGGCGATATCCTCTACATTTTGGGTGAATCAAAGGATCCGGGTGTGATCCCGAAACTCAACAGTGTTCGCAAAGGTCCTTATTCCGGCGAAGTTCTGGAAGCTGCCGTCGAGGCACTCGAAAAACTCTCATGAAAATGAAACGCGAAAAGGGGAGAAAGACTGCGGTTAAAGCTCTTCCTTAATCTCAGACGATTAATGGACCGGGTTCGTTTCCCAGTAAATTGAGGTTATAATATCTGTAATTTGGGATTTCTGGTCCTGTGAGAGTCCAACGAACCGGACGCCTATTTCGTATTTAAATTTGTTCTTCATACTTTTTTTGCTCCATGTAACTATCCCCTCAATTTTGATCGGCGGTTGTGTCGAAGTGGAGATAATTAGCTTGGTTCCGGGTTCGATCGGTTTCGAAGACACTATGCACATTCCTCCAGGACTGAGGTCACTCAGGAATTCTGTATAGAAGAAACGTTGATCTGAATATTGAACCATTAACGGAGTAGGTGTCCTAACGTGTTTTCGTTGATCAATACCCATTGAATTTTTCCTTATGATTTTTCACCTTGCAGTATTGTTAAAGCCTATTGATTTACTGCTTTATCTCTTGCATATTTATCGAAATAAATAGTGAAACTCATAAATCAGGTCTTGGTTGCGTTTTTAGGCATATCCGGCAAGGGTCTCAGAATATGAAAATCGACAAATTCAGCATTGCCACCTTTAATACGAATTCTATAAGGTCACGTCTTCACATAGTGATTCCCTGGCTTGAGAAAAATTCGGTTGATGTGCTTTGCATACAGGAAACAAAGGTGCAGGATAAGGATTTTCCAAAGGAAGCATTTGATAAAATAGACTATAATGTGATCTACAAGGGTCAGAAGTCTTACAATGGCGTTTCGATCGCCAGTAAACACGAGATGAAAGACATGGCCGTTGGTTTCGATGACCCTGAAAACAGCCCGGAGGATGAAGCCAGGCTCATCCGTTGTGTTGTAAAGGATATTCCTGTTGTTAATGCGTATGTTCCCCAGGGTAGGGCCTTGGACCACATGTATTTTCAGATCAAGCTAAGGTGGTTTGAAAGGTTAAGAGACCTATTTGATAGGAATTATTCCACGGACGAACCATTGCTCTGGTGTGGAGACCTCAACGTTGCCCCTGAGTCAAGAGACGTTTATGCTCCGGATAGCCATGCAGATCATGTCTGTTTCCACGAAGATGCTCGCAAAGCGTTGGAGAAGGTCAAGGCATGGGGATTTATAGACGTATTCCGGAAGCTTAATACGGATCCGGACCAGTATACATTTTACGACTACAGGATACCCAATGCAGTCAAGAGGCATTTAGGTTGGCGCATAGATCACATACTTGCTACGGTTGCGTTAGCAGAACGTGCTGAAAAGGCGTATATAGATATCACCCCAAGGCTTGCTCAAAAGCCCTCGGACCACACTTTTCTGGTGGCGGAGTTCGTTTTCTGATTAATCAAAGTCCATCTCAAAGCTGTAGATGTCATCACTCAGCTTGCTTCTAACTCTCAAGTCACTGTTATTGAAAACTGCCTGCATTCTTTTGTTGCTTCGCAGGACTTCAGCAGTGAATCCGGTGATACCATGCCGTTTGGCAATTGTCGTAAGGTGTTTGAATAGAAACTTGCCTATGCCGCGACCCTGCCACTCGTCGCGGACCACAAACGCGACTTCTGCGCGGTTGGTTCGCGGATCCAGGTAATATCGACCTACTGCAATGATATCTTCCCCATGGGCCTCAGGCAGGACACCTACAATGGCCACTTCTTTCCTATGGTCAATGTACACGAAGTCTTTGACCTGCTTATAGGGGAAGCGCTGTACGTGTGTCATAAAACGTGAGTACACGGCATCCAGAGAGAGGGTGTACAGCAAGTCCTTCATCTTCAACTCGTCAGTGGGGTGTATGGGCCTGAAGTTGATTTTCGTTCCATCATCTAAAAGCAACGACGTTTTTGCCTCATGTGGAGCTACAATGAAGCTTTCTCCCACATCGGCAAGCTCTTTTCGGAGATATTTGGCCTCAATAGCCTCCTTAAGGAGCGTTTCAAGGAAACGCGGGTGGGCAATGCTGATCAGTGCCAGTGCCCGGTCCCGGACGCTTTTGCCATGAAGATAGGCCACGCCGTACTCGGTTACCACGTAGTGTACATCCCCGCGGGTGGTCACTACGCCGGCGCCGGGACTCAGTTTCGCAACGATCCGTGAAGTGGTTCCGTCCGCTGTGATGGACGGCAGGGCTATAATTGCCTTGCCCCCATAGGATCTGGCCGCGCCGCTGTTAAAATCTACCTGTCCGCCGATACCTGAGTAGAATTTGGTGCCAAGGGAATCCGCACAGACCTGGCCTGTAAGGTCTATCTCTAATGCCGTGTTTATAGCCACCATTTTATACTGTTTGGCAATAATAAAGGGGTCATTGACATACTCGGTCGGACGAAAAGAGAAGAGGGGATTGTTGTGGATATAGTCATAGAGCCTACGGGTCCCGAAACAGAAACTGGCAACAATTTTACCCCTGTCAAGGGTCTTTTTAGCACCGGTTACAGCTCCGGATTCCACCAGATCTATGATGTTGTCTGTAAACATCTCTGTATGTACACCGAGATTTTGCTTTTCCTTCAGGAAATCAACCGTTGCGTGGGGGATTCGTCCGATCCCCACCTCAATAGTTGATCCGTCTTCCACCAGGGCCGCGATGCGTTCTCCGATCTCGCGAGCCACTTCCGTGTCTTCAGGCAAGGTTGCTTCAAAAATGGGCGTGTCCACAGGAACCAGGAAGTCCAGATCATAGATATCAATAAAACTGTCTCCCAGGGTCCTGGGCATCTGGGGGTTGACCTGGGCAATGACGAGCGAGGCGTTTTCCGCAGCACTTTTGACAATATCCACCGAGACCCCAAGGCTAACTCTCCCGCGCTCATCCGGAGGTGTAACCTGTATTAGAGCTGCATCCAGCGGTAACTGACCTGAACTGAAAAGCCGGGGAATATCTGAAAGAAAGATAGGTGTATATTTGCCGAGCCCTTCCTGAATAAGCCCCCTGACATTTTCCGCAACAAAAAAGCTGTTTACCAGAAAGCAATCGGCAAGCTCCTTGTTGGCATAAGGGGCCTCGCCCAGGGTAAGTAGTTGGATAATCTCCATATCGGCCAGTTTAGAAGCGCGGTCGGTCAGGGCCTTGACCAGTTCTTTCGGTTCCCCACACCCTGTCCCGATAAATACTCGCTGTCCGGGCCGCAGGTGCGAGACCGCCTGCCCGGGAGTGGCGATCATGTCTTTGTATTTATCCTGCCAGTTTGGGTCGTATTCTGTCTGGTTTGGTTTGTTCATTATTCAGTCTCTTGGTGAGTCAAGGTCATTCGGGCATCGGCCACAAATGGTTCTGTTCCAATGTCTCCGACAATAAATGGATTGATATCCAGCTCGATAATTTCCGGGTAATCCGTAACCAACTGGCTGATGCGTTGAAGGCCATTAGCTATTGCGGCAAAATCCACTCCTTTTTCTCCGCGGGTCCCTTTAAGCATCTCATAGGATCTGGTACTCTTAAGCATCTGAAACGCCTCTTCTGAGGTGATAGGGGCCAGATGAAAGGTAACGTCTTTCATTACCTCAACAAATATGCCCCCAAGTCCGAACATGAGCATCGGACCAAATTGCGGGTCACGGCTCATGCCTATGATGACTTCCATGCCCCGTGCCAGCATCTTTTCCACGTAAATGCCTTCGATATGGGCTTCAGGTGCAACCTGGTTTATTCTGAGCATCATCAGGTCAAATGCGTCTCGCACGTCATCAGCCGTAGACAGGTGTAATTTTACGCCACCGAGGTCTGTTTTATGAATGATATTCGGTGAGACTATTTTTATGGCTACCGGGTAGCCAATTTGCTCCGCAGCTTCTACTGCCTCGTCAGCAGTGCTTGCCAGGTGGCCTTCCGGTATTCTGAAGCCATAAGCACTCAGGATCTGCTTGGCTTTAATATCTCCAACATGGGTCCTTTTGGTCCTCAGATGCCGGGCAATAATCCGTTCCACTCGCCGGCGATGAACCCTGAATCGTGTCACTATCCGCAGTGGACGCTGCCGCCACACTGAATACTCGTACATGGCCTTGAGGGCGTCGACTGCCCGTTCAGGTGAGTTATAGACCGGCAGTCCGGCAGCAACCAGTTCCACGTTTCCCGGCATTACATGCTTGCCCCCCATGAATGCCGCGAGAACAGGCTTATCGGATCTTACGCAATTGGCAATGGCCCTTGCAGTCTCAGCAGGCTTTGTCATGGCCTGGGGTGTCAGGATTACAATGATGGCGTCTACTGAATCATCGTCCTGGGCGGTGCTTAATGCAATGGCATATCTTTCCGGATCAGCGTCACCCAGCACATCCACGGGATTCCCTGTACTTGATGCCCTTGGAAGTTTCCCTTTAAGGGCGGCTGCCGTACTATAGGCTAGGGCCGCGACGGTCATGCCGGATTTTTCTACAGTATCTGCGGCCATTGTGCCCGGCCCACCGGCGTTTGTAATAATCAGAACACGGTCACCCTTGGGAAGGGGCTGCATTGCCAGGGCCGATGCATAGTCAAAAAGGGCTTGAAAATTATCTGCCCGGATTACTCCAGAGCGTCTAAAAGCCGCACCATAGGCCATATCAGCTCCAGCAAGACCTCCTGTGTGAGAAGAGGCGGCCTTCAGACCTGCAGGGGTAGTCCCGGCCTTCAGGATTACGACAGGCTTGATCGAACAGGCATCCTCTGCCGCCTTCACAAATGCGTCACCGGAAACTATATCTTCAAGGTATCCGGCAATGACCTTTGTTTTGTCATCCTCGGCAAAGGCTTTCAGGAAATCTACCTCAGTCAGATCCGCCTTGTTGCCGAGGCTTATGAGCTTAGCAAGTCCGAAATGTCCGGTGACAGACGAATCCACAATGGCCGTGCAAAGTGCCCCTGATTGGGAAAAGACTGATATGCCTCCTGATTCAGGCATGTCCCCCGCAAACGAGGCATTCATGTGGTGATGCGTGTTCATAATGCCCAGACAGTTAGGTCCAAGTAGTCGCACATTGTGAGATCTGCAGAGACCCGCCAACTCTTGTTCAAGCTTTGCACCTTCTTCGCCTGTCTCCCTATACCCAGCGGTAATCACTATAAGGGCCTTTACCCCTGCGTCTATAGAGGACTGTGCGGCAGCCATGGCATTCTGCCGGGGAACGGTCACAATGCCCAGGTCCACAGTTCCTTCATAATCTTTAAGGGTTTTGTAGCATTTGAGCCCGAGAATCTGGTCTGCTGACGGATTAACAGGTATTATATCACCGGCAAAACCGCCATTAATCAGGTTGGCTACTATCTCATAGCCCACCTTTCCAGACGTCCTCGATGCCCCGATTACCGCGACATTTTTGGGATGGAGCAGAGCTTCTAACATTTTTTATATATCCATTTTGTGAATTTAATTCAAAATTATGAACTATAGAATCTCATAAATACAGTTCACCTATTTTTAATTGCCCTTAGGGCTTTTGTAAATAGTAGGTTCATTGCCATAATGCTCTCCCTCCCTCATCAAGTAGGACGGATTCATGCTTTATGATATAATACGAAAATTAGAAGAAGGGGATGGCTATCAGTTTGGTCGTAAATTAAATAGGAGAAGTCCTGATATGAAAGAGGCGCTTTTTTATACAGTTGAGGACAAAGGAAAGGTACAATGCCGGCTCTGTAACAACCATTGTCATATCAAGCCGGGGAAAAGGGGAATTTGCAGGGTCCGTGAGAACAGGGACGGCAAGCTCTATAGCCTTGTTTACGGAAAGGTAATTTCGGAAAACTCCGACCCCATTGAGAAGAAACCCCTTT
>WTCF01000115.1 GCA_013138705.1 Deltaproteobacteria bacterium | reverse complement strand
TTATGCCGAATTATTTTTCCTAATTGCCTGGAAATAATTTCCAGTCAGCGGAGGTTGAAATGTCCATAGAAAAGGAAAGAGAAGTAAAGGAACTAATAGATAAACACGTTCAAAAGGTAGGAAAGTGTCTGGAATGTTTTGAGAATTGTTTTGAGGCCTATTTTCTAGGGGAATTTGCCAAAGCCCAAACAATTCATGAAAGCTGCGATCATATTGAGACCGAAGCCGATGTCCAGCGCAGAGAGATTGGCGACCACCTTTTCTCCGGGGCCTTCCTCCCTATTGAGCGTAAAGATATCTATATGATGACCGATTGTGTGGACGAGATAGCCAACAAGGCCGAAACAGCCTCTGATGTGGTGGTATACCAGAGCCCGGAAGTCCCGGAGGCCTACGTGAAGACCCTCCGCGAAATCGTTGAGATCATAATAGAGATGTTTCGTATTTTTCAAGATGCTGTGAAGCTCTATGAACCCTATGACGCTTTGCAGGTACACGACGTCCTTGCTGCCATTAAGGAAAAGATCAACTCTATTGGTGTCATGGAATCAGAGATTGACAAAAAGGAGGAGGCACTGTTGATAACCATTTTCCACTCCGATCTTCCTCTTGCCAACAAGATCCAGATGGAGAGTTTCCTCCGACGGATTGCAGAGATTTCAGACGTAATTGAGGACGCGGCTGATCGTCTCTATGTCCTTGTGATTCGCGAAAGGATATAAAGGGTATTATTTGAGTGTTTATCTCTGCCTTGACGGCCTTTCCAGTACTACTTTTCAAAACTTCTTTCCCCCGGGCCAAAACAGATCAAGAGGCAAAAACTTCGTTTGAGATCCTCCGGAGAGGTAAATCCCCATGAAGGCCATCCTGTTTCAAGTCTTTGGAGGACTCGGGCTCTTTCTTTATGGTCTGCACCTCATGAGCGACAGCCTCCAGAAAGTGGTTGGCGACAGGATGAAAAAGGTGCTGGGGACCGTTACGAGACGTCCTGTTTACGGCTTACTCTTTGGCACTATTGTAACCGGAATTCTACAGAGCAGCAGTGCCACTACTGTCATGGTTGTTGGTCTCGTTAATGCGGGACTTATGAATTTTTTCCAGTCAATAGGAGTAATCCTTGGGGCGAATATAGGGACCACTATAACGGCCCAACTTGTTGCTTTTAACCCTGAACAATGGGCACTTCCGGCCATAGGACTGGGAATGGTCCTGCATTTATTCTTTAAGGACGCCAAGGTCAAGGATAGCGGATTGATCCTGCTTGGTTTTGGAATACTGTTTCTGGGCCTTGTTCTTATGAAAAAGGCGATCCCCACTGAGTCGCACCATATTATTAAGGATCTCTTTTTGTTGAGCAGCGGCAGCCCTAAGGGAATTCTGATAGGTTTAGCAGTGGGGACAGTTGCCACAGCAATTGTCCAGAGCAGCAGCGTTACAGTAAGCATTCTGGTCATGCTTGCGTCCCAGGGAATGGTCGGTGATTTGAAAGAAGCGATCCCCCTGATCCTGGGCTGCAATATAGGAACCTGCATAACAGCGCTTATTGCGAGCATTGGTACTGACGTTGATTCTAAACGTGCGGCGATTGCGCATACCTTTTTTAATTTTTTCGGTGTCTTTCTGACCCTGGTGGTCTTCTACCAGTTTTATCTCTGGATAATTCCTAAAATGGGTGGGAGCCTCGCCCACCAGATTGCCAATATTCACGTAATGATAAAGTTAATGGACGCCTTTTTATTCCTGCCGATCGTGGGGCACTTTTCAAGGTTCATTTGCTGGATTGTCCCTGCCGGGGCAGTTGAAAAACCCGGCATAGAGACCCCGCAATATCTTGATGATAAATTTGTTGAAGAACCTGTTATTGCCATAGAACTGGCAATCAAGGAAATAGTCAGGCTGGGTGAAATTTCCCGGAATATGATAAAGTATGCCATGGATGGATTCACGTATAATGATGAGGGGCTTCTGGACCGGGTGGAAGAGTATGGAAAGGGTGTCCAAAGCCTGCGGGAGGCCATTTCCCGGTATGTGATCCAGATTTCACAGCAAGACCTGAGTGAGGAAGAGGCAGAGAGAATACCGATGTTGATACTTTCTGTTAACAACTTTGAACGCGTGGCCGGGCATTCTTTGAGGTTGCTGGAGCTCGGGCGCACCAAGGTATCCAAGAATATTCCCCTGGTGGGCAGCGCCTTGAATGAACTCAAAAGAATCTATCGCGAAGTTGACACCATGCTTACCGAGGTAAGCGGGTACCTGCCTGAGTTTAAGCGGTAAATTAGGAACTTACAGGCCAATGATATTATTTGGAAACAAAAAGGGCAAAAAATCAGATGTCAACCCTTTAGTTATAATTTTATTTGTAGGAATTGTTATTGGATTTTATGGGATTTACAAAATCTACAAGGGTTATGAGTCACAGAACTGGCCAACGACACAAGGAAAAATCATAGATTCTCGTCTAGCCGGTGCCAAAAGGATTATCGGCCGCAGGGTATTTATTAAGTACGAATATTTCGTAGAGGGCAATCGTTATGTAAGTTCCCAAATATCCTATACTTTGATAATCGGCGATTACAGTGGCGCTATAGAAATCCTGAGGGAATACCCTAAAGGCAAAACCGTTACTGTCTACTATAACCCTGACAATTCAATGGATGCGGTTCTGAAAACAGAGATATCAGGGCGAATCTCCTGGCTCTTTATTCTCAGTGTTCTCGCCATTATACTGGGCCTGAGGGGCTTGAGGTGGCAAAGGTTTTAGCTAGGACTTCTTCTTAATTCTGCTTAACAGCAACCAGATTGCAGCGATCAGAAGCGCGCCCGTGAAGACGTGTGAAAGAAGCTTGTCAAAGTTAATCTGGGAAATGATGGGTATGGAATCCGTTATTCGAGGTTTATATTCCAGGTCTTCGCTTAAATAAATATTGTTCACAATATCTTCAAACAGCTTACGGTATTCATTGAAATCCTGATCTTCAGCGTAACATATTATCTGGATGCAGCCCTTCCTGGTCAGCTTTGTAGCTATGAGACCTTTTACCTTTTCCGCGTCTGCCATGAAGGTCATCCATAAAGTATGATCATCCGAATCGTATAGGATCTCTCCCACCTCTGTATTCGGAATCCCACTAATTTTTTCCTCGATTGGTTTTGATCCTATTTTTTCTTTAGTTAATTTCTTCATCTTGCCTTCAGGAATTCGCCCTGTCTTGTTCAGCCAAATAAGTATGTACGGGCATGCAAACCAATGCTCAGCGCCGGATAATTGAAAACCATAATCATATGC
>WTCF01000099.1 GCA_013138705.1 Deltaproteobacteria bacterium | reverse complement strand
GGTTGGGGATTCTACAATTACCAAACCCTTTTTCATAAAATCACTCTCACTTAAGTTGATATATTTGGCCTGGAAAAGCCTGAATCAGGTCTTTTAGCTCCATTTGGAGTAAAAGTCCACTGACTTGACCAACAGATTGCCCGCACAGATTAGCAATATTGTCTATATGTTGCGGATAGGGCCCAAGTTTGTCAAAGACATTTTGTTCCTCAGGAGAAAGATCGGGTCGCTCTTTGGAAACGCCTGGCACGAGGTCTGTATTGCGCCCTTGTTTTTCTGCGCCAAGCTCCTCCATTATGTCTGTGAAATTCTCTACCAACCGCGCTCCCTGCTTTATAAGCCAGTGTGTACCACTGCTCCTGTAAGAATAAATACTCCCTGGAACTGCCATTACCTCCCTACCCTGGTCCAGAGCACAGGAAGCAGTAATCAGAGACCCACTTTTCATATTTGCCTCGACTATTACGACTCCATAGGAAAGACCGCTGATGATCCTGTTACGAATCGGAAAATTTCTTGCCTCCGGAGATGAACCAGGTGGTAATTCGGTAATCACTGCCCCATGATCTGCTATGCGATGGACAAGATCTGTATTTTGCCTGGGATAAGCCACGTCTATACCGCATCCCTTTACAGCTATTGTGTTGCCACCTGACCTGAGGGCCGCTTCGTGAGAAGCAGTATCTATTCCAAGGGCCAGGCCGGAGACTACTGTATAGCCATGTTGCACAAGTTCAGATGAAAGCATCCGGGCTACATCCAGCCCATAGGAACTGGGATATCTTGAGCCGACAACAGCAATCGCTCTCTTTTTTAGAGAAGAGGGATCACCGATACCATGAAGTAGTGCCGGGGGATTTTGTATCTCATTCAAAAGCAACGGATAGTCCTTACTCAAGAAGGTCATGGTCCATGCGCCGGCCCTTTCAAGGACACCGATGCTGCGTTCAAGAACTTTTTCATCAGGACCTTTTGCCAGGGCGTCTCGAACCTGGGTGGGCAATCGCACTATCTCTGAAAAATCAGCAGGCCCGGCCTCCCATACTGCTTTAGCTGAGCCGAAGTGTTCTACAAGCCGTCTCAGGGTTATGTTCCCGACGCCGGGCACCAACTGTAGCCCGATCCATGCTTTAAGCTCCTCAAGTTCCATGGGAGTCCTCACCTTCCTATATACCAGACAAGTTTTATCTCAAGATCCCATATAAATTCTTCGTTCTTTTTCTTATTAATCATGAATAAATAAATCTCATCGAACATCCATGACGATGAGATCATTATTGAATTATAAAGGATGTGTGGTATAGAAAAAACCTTACTTCATTTCTTGCCCTCGGGCAGAGCGTGGTTATGGTTAATGAAATTAAGACATTTATGGATTTTCTCAAGGTTGAGAGAAATGCTTCTCCTAACACGATAGTAGCCTATCGAAGAGACCTTGAGGAACTTAGTAGGTTTATAGGCTCTGGGAAAAATCCAGTCTCTGTCACCGCAAAAGAAATAAGGACATGGCTTGCTTCAATGCTGAAAAGGGGAGCAAGCAGAAGCACCGTAGCCCGTAAACTCGCTTCCGTTCGAAGCTTTTTCCGGTTCCTGCTCAGGCAGGGGATAGTTGAAAATAGTCCTGCTGATGGCATAAGGGCGCCTCAAACAAAAAAAACCCTCCCGGCTTATCTCTCTGTAGATGAGGCCTTTTCCATGGTAGAAACCGGTGATGATAAGGGATTCCAGGATCTAAGGAACCGAGCCATCCTTGAGTTGCTATACAGCTCGGGAATAAGGGTTGGCGAGCTTTCAGGTCTGGATGTTTCGAGTGTTTCCCTCTCACCTGAGATGGTACGTGTGAGGGGCAAGGGCAATAAAGAGCGAGTAATTCCTTTTGGCAGCAAGGCAGCCAAGGCATTGAATGCATATTTGCCTTTCAGAGATGCATTGCTGGAAAGGCTGCATTGTAAAGACGAAAAGGCGTTTTTCATTAATCGAAGGGGCACAAGGTTAAGTCCTCGAAGTGTAGAGCGATTGGTTGCCAGGAGAAAATTAGAGGTAGGGCTGAATTCGCCTGTCACTCCTCATACTTTCCGTCACTCCATGGCGACCCATTTACTTGAATCAGGTGCAGGCCTCAGACCGATCCAGGAAATGCTGGGTCATGTGAGTCTTGCGACTACGCAACTTTATACGCACCTGGACCTGAGTCATTTGGCCGAGGTATATGACAACGCCCACCCCAGGGCAAAAAAGGCAAAGGGAAAAATAAAAAAAGAATGATGTTGAATGCTAAATGTTGAATGTTGAATTAAGGTATATGTTTTTTAGATCTTTTTCTACAATTCAGCATTCAGCATTCAGCATTCAGCATTTAACATTCAACATTTATTGTGCTGCAGATTAGGTTTTTTCAGCGGAATCTAAGGATGTGGAGTAAAACGTGTATAATAATAGAGTGAAAAGCCGAACAAAGGACAATATTCGTAGTACTACTGTCCTGGCTATTCGTTATAATGGCGAGGCGGTGCTTGCAGGCGACGGGCAGGTGACGCTGGGGAATACGGTTATCAAGCATAAGGCACGAAAGATAAGGACACTTTACAACGGAAAGGTCCTTACCGGTTTTTCAGGCGCAACTGCCGATGCCTTTACACTGTTTGAAAAGCTTGAGCAGAAGCTCGAGCAATACAAGGGTAATTTGGTGCGTGCAGCAGTTGAGCTTGCCAAGGATTGGCGCACAGACAAAATTTTAAGGCGCCTTGAGGCCCTGTTGATTGCAGTTGACGAGAAAAATTCTCTCCTCATCTCAGGCTCCGGCGACGTAATAGAACCTGATGACAACATATTGGCCATAGGTTCAGGAGGGCCTTACGCCCTTTCTGCAGCAAAGGCCCTTGTGGCCCACAGTAATCTTTCAGCCAGGGAGATAGCTGAGGCTTCCCTGAACATTGCGGCTTCTATTTGTATTTACACTAACGAAAATATAATAGTTGAAAGTCTGGAATCTCAGGAGGAATAATAAATCCAGTGGAAATTGCGGAAATCAAACCTTTAACACCAAGAGAGATAGAAACCGAGCTGGACAAGTATATTATTGGCCAGTCCCAGGCCAAGCGTTCAGTGGCCATAGCGCTCCGGAATCGATGGAGAAGACAGCAGGTCCCTGAGCCACTCCGGGATGAAATCGCCCCTAAGAACATCATTATGATCGGGCCCACAGGAGTGGGTAAGACTGAGATTGCAAGACGCCTTGCCAGACTGGCAAAATCTCCTTTTCTCAAGATCGAGGCGAGCAAATTCACTGAAGTTGGATATGTGGGCCGTGACGTCGAGTCCATGATCAGGGACCTCACCCACCTTGCGGTGGACATGGTGAAATCCGAAGAGAAGGAAAAGGTGGAGGCAAGGGCTAAAGACCTTGCTGAAGACCAACTCCTGGACATCCTGTTGCCGAGTCTTAAGGGCGAGCAAGACGCAGGAGAAACATCTACCAGGGAACGCTTTCGTCAGATGCTGAGAGATGGAAAGCTGGATGATCGCTTCGTGGAGCTGGAGGTTGCCCAAAGGCCCTCTTCACCAATGATTGAAATTTTTGCTGCCGCGGGCATGGAAGAGATGCAGAGTGGCATCCAGGACATGCTATCCAACATAATGCCTAACAAGCCGAAGCGTCGTCATGTAAAGGTCTCTGAAGCCAAAAAAATCCTTGAACAAGAGGCAGCAGGAAAATTAATAGACATGGACAAGGTGGTGAAAAAGGCCATTGCCCGTGTTGAGCAGTCAGGGATCATCTTCCTGGACGAAATTGACAAGGTTGCTACCAAAGGGGGCGGAGCCGGCGGCCCTGACGTTTCAAGGGAGGGGGTTCAGCGGGATCTCCTGCCTATAGTGGAAGGCACTTCTGTCCACACCAAGCATGGTATCGTAGTGACAGACCACATACTATTCATTGCAAGCGGTGCTTTCCACGTCTCAAAACCCTCTGATTTACTGCCTGAGCTTCAGGGAAGGTTCCCAATCAGGGTCGAGCTGGATGCATTAACTCAGGAAGACTTTGTAAGGATACTTACAGAGCCGGAAAATGCTCTTGTCACTCAATATATGGCATTGCTCGACACAGAAAACATAGAGCTGATATTTGATACAGAGGCAATCGAAGAGATAGCCAAGATTTCCTTTGAAGTAAACGAGCGCACGGAAAATATAGGCGCTAGAAGACTCCATACCGTAATGGAAAAACTGGTTGAGGAAATCTCTTTTGAGGCCCCGGACGTTGCCCCTCAGCAAATTCAGATAACCGCTGCTTATGTGCAGGAGAGGTTGAGGGATATAGCTAAGGACGTGGACCTCAGCAGGTTTATCCTGTGATCCTTTAAACACCTGATGATTACACTGCAAAAAGCCCGAAACATGATTCCGCTCAAAAAGCCCGAGATGCAAGGCGCAAAATTTTCCAGGAATGAGACGTACTTATCGTACGTCGCAGTGACTGGAAAATTGAAGCAACGCCGCAGATTGGGTTTTTTCAGCGGAATCAGTTGATTGGATAATTTATGGACAACATATCAAGGGCCCGGATTCTTATTGAGGCCCTCCCCTATATTCGACAGTTTGCCAACAAGACCATTGTCATAAAGTACGGCGGCCACGCCATGGTGGAACAATCCCTCAAGGAGCAGTTCGTGCTGGACATCATCCTGATGAAATACGTGGGCATCAATCCGGTCATTGTCCACGGAGGCGGGCCTCAGATAAATCAGATAATGGAGAAAATGGGGATCCGGTCTACATTTGTCGAGGGCCAGAGGGTCACTGATGATGAGACCATGAGTGTTGTGGAGATGGTACTGGTTGGTACTGTCAACAAGGAGATAGTGGGTCTTATCAATGGCTATGAAGGACGGGCAGTGGGTCTGTCCGGCAGGGATGGTGATCTTATACAGGCAGATCCTATGAAGATTTACAAATATACCGGGGATGAACGTCCGCCTGAAATTATAGATATTGGAAGAGTGGGAAAGGTTTCAAGTATCAATGCCGGGGTGCTTAAGGCCCTTGAGGACTCAGGGTTTATACCTGTTATAGCCCCGGTTGGTGTCGGACCCGAGGGACAGGCATACAACATAAACGCTGACCTTGTTGCCGGTGCCATAGCAGGGGAGCTTAAAGCTGAAAAACTTATACTCCTGACAGATGTCCCCGGGGTAATGAGTTCGAAGAACGAGCTGATTCCATCCATGACGGCAGATGAGGTAAGAAAGGCCATGGAGGATGGTACCGCAACCGGAGGAATGATCCCAAAACTTAAGTCGTGTCTTAAGGCCATGGGCAGTGGGGTTGATAAAGCCCACATTATCGATGGAAGAAAGGAACACGCCATCTTATTGGAACTGTTGACAGATACCGGGGTTGGAACGGAGATAGTCCAGTGACAATTCAATCACTCAGCTCCTCTGTTGCAAATACATACAGCCGTTTTCCTGTAACTCTGGTGCGGGGAAAAGGCTGCAGAGTCTGGGAT
>WTCF01000152.1 GCA_013138705.1 Deltaproteobacteria bacterium | reverse complement strand
CGAGCCTTTCGTACAAGCTGCGGTGGACGTATTTTGTCTTGCCGAGCACTCTCGAATTCAGGCTTTCCTGTGCGCCACTACTATTACTACGATCGACTATCTGCTTATGCGGTCTCTTCCAGCGGCTGAGGCGCGGAAGGCTTTGTGGAAACTTGTCAGCCTATTTGAAATCGCTACTGTGAACAGGCCCGTCATCGAACGTGCTCTCGACAGCAAGATCTGCGATTTCGAGGATGCAGTGTTGGACGAGGCTGGTCAACTGGCCAGGGTTGAGTCTATCGTTACCAGAAATATGAAGGATTTCGCTGGGTCTGCCCTGAAGGTTTTCGATCCAACCGAGTTCCTGGCTCAGTTCAATGCATAGCGACTGCGAACCAGTCGCTCTAGCCGACCGCTAACCCGTGCCGTTGAATTTGAAAGAGGTTTTTATTTCTATGAATTCCAAGAGAGAGGTATTGGCAAGTACTTTTTAGATGCGCTTTCAGCTGACATCGAATCTCTCAGGCTATTTGCCGGAGTTCACAGCATTCATTTTGGCAAATATTATCGCCTTCTTTCAAAAAGATTCCCTTTCGCGGTCTATTACCGTATCAAAGAAAACGAAGTAAGGATTTATGCTGTAACTGTTTTTTTAAGGTCTGCTGATATTTATAGAAAATTGCGTAAAATTGGTATCACAATCCGAAAACCACTGGATTGTATGATTGCCTCGGTTGCCATCGAAAATGACATACCTCTCCTGCACAATGATAAGGACTTTCAGCCCATTGAGAAGCGTTGCGGCTTAAAAGTGCTGTCATTAACTTAAAAAAGATAACTACCTGTTGAGCCGCTATCCTTGTCGCACCCTGATGGACCGGGCATGGGCCGTAAGGCCTTCGATTTCTGCCAGACGGATTACGTCATCAGCATCCTTTTGAAAGGCCTCCCGGGAATAGGAAATTATACTTGAATTCTTAAGGAAGGTCTCCACACTAAGGGCTGAAGAAAACCGTGCTGTACCCATGGTGGGAAGTACGTGGTTAGGCCCGGCAATATAGTCTCCTATGGGCTCCGGTGTAGCGTTGCCCATGAATATTGCTCCTGCGTGACGGATCTTTGGGAGCAGTCCCCACGGGTCTGAGACCAACAATTCCAAGTGCTCTGGTCCGATTCTGTTTGCTATCTCAGTAGCTGTCTCAAGGTCATCAACGTTCAGTAACAGGCCGTTTGTCTTCAAGGACTCGGTTGCAGTCTCCTGCCTTTCCAGCTTTTCAAGTTGGCGTTTCAACTCCGCAGGTACCTCTTCAGCAAGCCTTGTCGATGTAGTAATCAGCACGGCGGTCGCCATAGGGTCGTGCTCTGCCTGAGAGAGGAGATCAGCAGCCACGAACTCTGACGGTGCACCTTCATCCGCTATAATGAGTACCTCACTGGGTCCTGCCACCATGTCGATCCCAACAATACCTGCTACCATCTTCTTGGCCAGGGTCACATAGACGTTACCCGGTCCCACTACCACGTCTACAGGGGCCACTGTCTCTGTTCCAAAGGCCAGTGCACCGATGGCCCATGCGCTTCCCATCTTGTAGATTTCACTTACTCCCACTTCTGAGACTGCTACCAGCAAGTGAGGGTTAACGGCCCCATGCTTGTCGGGCGGCGTGGTGATCACAATCCGTTTGACTCCTGCAATTATGGCAGGGATTGCATTCATAAGAACAGAAGAGACCAGCGGAGTTTCACCCCCCTTGCCTCCGGGGACATACAATCCGGCGGCATCCACAGGCCGTATCATTTGTCCCAGTATGGCGCCGTCTTCCCTTGTCATTATCCATGACTTTGGCTTCTGATGCATATGGAATTCTTCAATATTGGAAATAGCTTTCTTGATGCTTGACAGGAAATCGTTGTCTACCTTTGAATAGGCATCTTTTAACTCTTGTTGGGATACTGCCAGGTCTTTGATTTCAAAATTAGGGGAGTCATACTGTCTTGTGTATTGGACTACAGCCTGGTCTCCTTTGCTTCTTACCTGTTCAAGTATCTCCTTTACCCTGGTCTCATGCTGTGAGGAGATCTCAAATTGGCGGTTAATCAAGGATTCCACCCTGTTTTTTCCCTCAGCAGTATTATAATGAACAGGTCTCAGCATTTTTCAGGTCTCCTAAAAAAGACCCGAGGCCAGGTTTTCCCTGACCCCGAGCCATTTGCGGTACCTTTGAGAGTTCTAATCGATACGTATGGCTACGTAACGGCTGAACTCACCGTCCCGAATCCTGAAAAGGACACTCTTGGTCTGTTTTGATTGTGCCAGGGCCCTTACAAACTCATCCATATTGTGAACCCGCTTGCGGTTCACCTCTTCTATCAGGTGTCCCGGGCGGATACCTACACGGGCTGCCGGGCTTCCCTGCTCTACCTCTGCCACCAGAACACCCTGGCCATCGCGGTATCCGAATTGTTCTGCCAGCTCCGCGGTCAGGTCCTGCACGACAAGGCCGAGTTTACCCAGGATCTTGTGCTGGGCCGTCCCTATGGTCTTACCAGCAGGCTGTTCACCGATAGTGACCTGGAGAGTCTTGTGTTTTTTGTCTCTCAAGACGTCTATTTTTACCTTGGTTCCTGGTGAAGTCAGGGCTATCTTGTTTCTGAGTTCCCCCAGGTCGTCAACCTTTCTGCCGTTCAGGCGGAGTATGATATCACCCTGTTTCAGGCCTGCTTTTTCTGCAGGAGAGCCTTCCGAGACTTCGGCCACCAGCACACCCTCAGTCTTTTTCAGGCCAAAGGACTTAGCGAGTTCCTCGTCTATATCCTGAATGACCACTCCGAGCCATCCCCTGGTGACTTTGCCTTTTTCCAGGAGTTGATCCACAATGGACTCTGCCATGTTTATCGGTATGGCAAAACCTATACCCATATAACCGCCACTTCTGGAGAATATGGCAGTGTTCATACCGATGGCCTCTCCGTGGATATTAACAAGTGGTCCGCCTGAATTCCCCGGGTTTATGGCAGCATCGGTCTGTATAAAGTCTTCGTAGTCGTTGATGCCTATGCGGCTTCTGCCCTTGGCACTGACCACGCCTACAGTGACTGTCTGGCTGAGACCAAAGGGATTGCCTATGGCTATAACCCACTCTCC
>WTCF01000015.1 GCA_013138705.1 Deltaproteobacteria bacterium | reverse complement strand
TGGTAAAATCCCGCCGGAACAGATCTAACTTAGTGGACGAAAGGGCTACTGTGGGCATGGCGGCCGGATACTCGTAGTATTCCCACCGGGCTGTTGCCACGTCCACTTTAAAGCCGTCAGGGAAGATAACAACCGCTGTCCCGAACTTCTGGTGGGCACGAACCCTTGCTCCGAACCGGTTGGCAAAGGCCCTGGCAAAGGCGATTCCATCTCCCTCAACCACCAGATCTATATCCAGGTTGGGCTTTCTTAATAACAGGTCCCTCACAAAGCCACCTGCGACACAGATATGAAAACCCTCACTCTCTGCCACTTCCCCTGCATTCATCAATAGATCAATTATATGGGAAGGGAGCTTCTCCCTCAACAAGGAGAGGACATTCTTGCGCTGTTCCTTTCCTGAAAGCAAAGCTTCAGGTCTTCTTGCAGCATCTCCAGTCAATATCTGAAGGAGATCCGTCCTGGTGATTACTCCTTCTATCTGTCCTTTATCCACTACAGGGACAAAACGTTGACGACGGTTGACAATAAGTTCCTGGACTTTGGCAAAGGTGTCCTTTGGATAGATGACCTCGAAATCCGTAGTCATGTATTCACGTACCGGCAGGTCTGAGAGACCATGGTATATTGCCTTCTCCACGGTCCTTCGGGAAATGAGGCCCAGGACTTTTTTTTCTTGGACTACAGGTAAAACAGTGATGCCATAGCGCGTTAATTTATCATTGACCTGGGAAAGAGTGGTGTCCGGCAGGACCGAGAGCACCGGATACGACATAATGTCTTTCACTTTAGGCTCGGTTCCGAGCTGCCTGTGAAGTTCGGTGACAAGGCGCTCTTCAGCTTCAGCCAGAGTCAGTCCCTTTATCGTGGCAGAGGCAGCCATTGGGTGGCCTCCGCCGCCGATTGCCTTCAGCACCTTCCCTACGTCAACTCTCTCATCCCGGCTGCGGCCCACTATCAATATTTGATCTGCCATAAGTGCCATGGCAAAAATTACGTGGAGTTTCTCCATATCCATTAGTTCGTGAGCTAGGACAGCGAAGTCTTCCACATACGCCGGCGATGATGTCTTTGCCAAAGTGACAGGGATGCCGGCCAGAGTATAAGTGGCTGCGGTGTTCAAAAGATCGTTCAAGAGCTCTACATGTTCGGGGGTGAACCTGTGTCCGAGAAGTTCGGAGATTGCCTTGAGGTCAGCCCCTTTCTCAAGCAGCCAGGCAGCCGCCTCCAGATCCTCGGAAGTGGTGGAGCTGAAAGTAAAAGAGCCTGTGTCCTCATATATACCCACTGCCAGAAAGGTTGCCTCGTCTGGACTTATATCCACCCCTTTTTCTCTCAGGAGTCGGATCATCAGGGTCGTGTTTGCGCCCACCGGCCTGAAAAAGGTCTTAGAGGCTTTTATGTCCCCACTAGAAGGGGGATGATGATCGAATACATGGACTTCAACATCAGGCCTTTCCAGAAGCGAAGCCAAAGAACCAATACGGCTTTTCTGCCTGGTGTCTACAACTACCAGAAGCTTGACCTTGTCAAGATCTATGTCTTTTAAACGTTTTACGTTTATGAAGTAACTGCTCGACTGCAGGAGAAAGTCCCGCAGATCCTTCTCCTGGGAGCCAGGCAACACGATTTGAGCCCCGGGATAAAGCTTGCTTGCGGCCAAGGAAGATGCCAGGGCATCAAAATCCGCATTGAGGTGGGAGGTGATAATGGTGGTGGGAAAATCTGTTGAAATTTCGGCCAAGGAAATCCTTTAAAATTTGCCACCTGTGCGGTTAAGAAACTATTCAAAATCAATCACGAAAACACGAAGGTACGAAAACACGAAATAAAAAACTAACCAGGATAAACCGGAAAAGTGCCTTATGTGAACTAAAGTTTGAAGTGCCTAAAGTAAAGACACTTCAAACTCAATTAACTTGATAGTAGCTGATAAGCTTAACGGCTTAACAGCTCACCCCAAGTAAAAATCACGGGATCATTTACCCACCTTATGTGGATTGACAGTAAGGACCGGGCAATTAGCCCCTTTGGCAACGCCTAATGCCACACTGCCAAACATGATCTTCTCAAGCCCCTTTCTCCCATGGGTCCCGATTATGATCATATCTGCCCCGGTCTTCTCGGCGTGTTTTATTATTTCTTCCGCCACATTGCCTACAGCAACTGTTGTGTCAACATCCAGACCAGCCAATTTCTCTTCCACGAACCTGTCCATGGCTTTCTCGCCGCCCTTGATGAGTTCGTCTTCAAAGTTAGAGTACCAGGCGGTGCCCATTTCATAACCAACAAAATCCGATGAGCCTCTCACCACGTGAATAAGCTCTATCTTTGCCCCCAGCTTTTCTGCCATAACCTTCACAACAGGCAAAACCTTAAGGGCGCTTTCATAAAAATCTACTGGGTACAGTATCTTTTTGACTTCTACCATCGGCCATTCTCCTTTTGGTCATTTCAAATTTCTGACTCGATCAAAATACCTTGTCTTCGGTTGCTTCAATTTTTTTATCTGATTATACAATGTTCACAGACAGATCATGGCGACGCATGTCTGATTATCCCTAATACCTCAAAAATTTTGCACTTTCAACCTGAAATATCTTGAGCGAACCACTTTTCACTGTGTAATCATAGTTAATTTAACTTTTAGCAGTTGTTGACCCAATGTCAAGCTTGCCGCCATGGTCTGCGGCTCCTATAATGCCTCCCACAAATATTTGTAAGAAATCCTGGACCAAAGGACCAGGCTTTCAAGATTAGAATAAAGACATCCGGAGAAATAAATGGGCTTGACAGTAACGGGAAAAATTATAGATGCGCACCTGGTGGAAGGTGAAATGACTCCAGGTAGCCAGATCGCCATCCGCATTGACCAGACACTTACTCAAGACGCTACGGGCACCATGGCCTACCTGGAATTTGAGGCCATAGGCATACCTAAGGTCAAGACAGAACTGTCGATAAGTTACGTGGACCACAATTTACTGCAATCCGACTTCCGGAATGCTGATGATCACAGGTTCCTCCAGTCTATTGCCGGCCGCTACGGCATCCATTTTTCCAGTCCGGGAAACGGCATATGCCATCAGGTACACCTTGAGCGGTGTGCTGTCCCCGGCAAGACACTGCTGGGATCAGACAGTCACACTCCGACAGCCGGTGGGTGCGGGATGCTCGCCATAGGTGCGGGTGGTCTTGATGTGGCCATGGCCATGGCCGGGCAACCTTTCTACTTGAGAATGCCATATGTTACAGGTGTCTGTCTCACAGGAAAGCTTGGCCCGTGGGTCTCGGCAAGGGACGTCATCCTGGAATTACTCCGTCTGATGACAGTAAAGGGCGGTGTGGGAAAGGTCATTGAATACTTTGGACCCGGTGTTGCCACGCTATCTGTAACTGACAGGGCTACAATAGCAAACCTTGGCACTGAGCTGGGGGCTACCGGTACAGTCTTTCCTGCTGATGAGATGACCAGGAGCTTCCTTGTCAGCCAGAAAAGAGAAGATGCATGGCAAATTCTTAAAGCCGACCCGGATGCCGTATATCATGAAATAATCAATATGGATCTCTCTTCTATTGAGCCAATGATAGCCTGCCCATCATCTCCGGACAACGTGGTGCCTGTGCGAGAGGTGGCCGGACAGCCGGTATCCCAGGTCATCATAGGCTCCTGTGCCAACTCATCATTCAGGGACATAGTAGTTGCTGCCAAGTCCCTTGAATCCATGGAAATACACCCATTTGTGAGCTTTGAGATAAATCCGGGGAGCCGGCAGGTATTGGAAAACGCCGATATGGCCGGGGCTTTGCGCACATTGATCCACGCCGGGGCCAGAATACACCAGTGCGGCTGCCTGGGATGCATTGGGATGGGACAGGCCCCGGCCACAGATACTATTTCTTTGAGGACCTTTACCCGCAACTTCCCAGGAAGAAGCGGCACAAAGGACGACCGGGTATATCTGTGCAGCCCGGAAACCGCTGTTGCATCCGCGACACAAGGGGTGATTACAGATCCGAGAGATCTTGGGCAAGCCCATGAAGTATCGCTTCCTGAGACGTACCTTATTAATGACAACGGGATAATCCCTCCCCCTGAGGACGGATCGAACGTATCAGTACTGCGAGGCCCCAACATAAAACCTCTGCCGGAGTTTGAGCCTCTGCCGGAAGACTTGAAGGCCAAGGCACTCCTAAAAGTGCAAGATAACATAACCACGGACCATATTATGCCTGCTGGGAGCAAGATATTACCACTCAGGAGCAACGTGCCTGCTATCAGTGAGTATGTCTTTTCCGCTATTGATCCGGAGTTTTCCTCAAGGGCTAAAGAGGCAGGCATTGCGATCATAATCGGAGGGGAGAATTACGGCCAAGGCTCCTCCAGGGAGCATGCGGCCCTGGCACCAAGGTATCTTGGTGTACGCGCCAAGCTGGTAAAGAGCTTTGCCAGAATCCACAAGGCAAATCTTATAAATTTCGGCATCCTGCCACTTACCTTTATAGATCCGGATGACTATGATCGGATTGAGCAGGGAGACACTGTTAATATCCCGGGTCTAAGGACTGCGCTGCTGGGAGGCTCAGACACGGTGTCAATAGAAATCGAAAAGGACAAAACAATACAGGCCCGCCTGGAGCTGTCTGAAAGAGATCGCATGATACTGGCCTCGGGCAGCCTTCTTAATTGGGTAAGGGCCAGGATTGAGGCATGATTCTCTCTTTAAAAGACAAGTTTATGGAAATTCGTCAACCCGGGTCCGGAATAATGGCCAAGATAAGGGTGCCCGGATCAAAGAGCATCACCCAGCGGGCTCTGGTAGTCGCCTCTTTAGCTGAAGGAAAGAGCGAGCTGAAAGGCCCTTTAGACAGCGAAGATACCAGATTTCTTAGAAACGCCCTGTCCTGTTTGGGAATTTCCATAAAGGATAAAGACACTGACTGGACAGTTGAGGGCCAAGGCGGAAGGATCTCGCCTGTCAGCCAGGACCTCTATCTTGGCAACAATGGTACAGGGATACGCTTTCTGACCTCTCTTGTAGCCCTCGGTCAAGGCACTTACAGGCTCACAGGTACAAGACGAATGGCCGAAAGACCCATATGGCCCCTGCTTGAGGCACTGAAGGCCTGGGGAGCTGAGGCAAGGAGTGTTGAGAACACCGGTTGCCCTCCGGTAGAAATCAAGGCACATGGACTTGAAGGCGGAGAAACCCTGCTTTCTGCCTCAAAGAGCAGTCAGTACCTTTCCTCTCTGCTGCTCGTAGCCCCAATTGCCAGCAATCCGGCCAGGATCACCCTTGACGGCCACCTGGTATCCAGGCCTTATGTAGATCTCACCCTGGCCGTTATGGACGCCTTCGGAGTAAAAGTACAGGAGAAAGGTAACTCTTTCCTTGTGCCTCATATGATTTATAAGGCAAAAAAATATCAAATTGAGGGAGATGCATCAAGTGCATCCTATTTCTGGGCAGCCGCAGCAGTCACAGGAGGTAAAATCACAGTAGAAAATATACCATCGGACGCCCTTCAGGGCGATGCGGCTTTTGCTGACCTTCTGGTCAGCATGGGTTGTTCTGTAAAAAAAGATCCAGAGGGAGTTACGGTCCATGGGCCTTCTCGTGGTATGCTTAAGGCCATAGAAGTAGACATGGGACGATGGCCTGATGTAGTCCCGACCCTTGCAGTAGTTGCTGCCTTCGCATCGGGTACAACTGTCATCAAGAATGTAGCCCACCTGAGAATAAAAGAGACCGACAGACTGAAGGCAGTAGCACAGGAACTCACCAAGATAGGGGCATCAGTGAACGAACTGGAGGACGGGCTCATCATTGAGGGGGCCCGGGACATGCACGGATCCCTGATAGAGACTTACGACGATCACCGGATAGCCATGGCTTTTGCAGTGGCTGGACTGAGAGTACCTGGTATCAGGATCAAAGATCCTGACTGCGTTCAGAAGTCCTTTCCATCTTTCTGGCAACACTGGCAAGAGATTACGGGGTAAATCCACAAATTGAAAGATGAACGTCGAACATCTTTTAGTAGTTCATTAGTCCATCCGGTGCAAAAATAATTAGCGTTTATGCCCTGTTGCCCCTGACCAAGTCGGATCACAGTTTGCATATATAAGGAGTGGATTGTTAAGTTGTCTTTTATAACTAATTGAAATAACAGTATAAATAGAGGCTTATGTATTATGATAAATGATAATTATGTAGGAAAAAGCCTTCAATTATTCCAAAATACATGTATGATAAAACCTACATCCAAAGATTTAGTATTTGATTTTTCCGCGACCAGGTCTTCTCTCTGTATGAGCTGTTCTAATTTAAAAAAATGCCAAGTGGCTTTCCTGCTGAACGTAACTGTGATGAATTGCACCTACTTTAAAGAAGACACTTTTCTATTTGGGGAACCACTGGACAATCTCGCCGTAGCCCACGAGTCACTGAGTCTTTAAAACCTCTCCCTTTCTTATTCATCAATCACAGATCCTCTTTCCCCGGATTTGCTCATTCATGTGGGCTTGGAGCACATTAAAAATCTCTGCGATTTTTTCCGATTCAGGCAGGACATCACGGATCATTTCCAGATAGCCTCTTTCCTGAACACATTGGAAGGTTTGCACAAAGTTGATGTCATAGATCCACCCAATTTGAAGAAGCTTAAAATCATTTAAATTTTTAAGATGTGCAACATCCACCATTCTTCCCTCTATCAAATCCCTATAGACATCACTTGAAATCCCCGGGGTGTCGGGAAGGCCAAGCTCAATTACAGTATTTCGTTTTCCATCTTTCTGACGGTAATAATCAGTAACCACCCGCCATATATCCAGTTTGTCGGCATCACGCAGCAATTTTGCAAAAAACAGGCATCTTTCCGTCTCTTTTTGAGGTAAAGCAAAACGGTTATGGTATAAAATTACTCGCAGAATCAGATCTCGTAATGATTTATCAAGCCTGTTCAGCACCCCGTTTTCTTTAAGTATTTTTACGCCAAGCACAGCATGATTCACGGAGTTGCGATCCACAAAGGTCTGATAACGGGCAAACTGTTCAAAACGGCCAATATCGTGAAAAAGGGCAATTACCTTAGCCAGGCAAAGGTCTTCATTACTTAATCCAATCTTTCTCCCAATATCCAAAATTTCCTTGCATACCCGTCTGGTATGTTCTTCTTTCAGTATTATGTTCGGTTGCCAGTCGGGATTCCCGGATTTAAATTTCTGGACGTAATTGTTAAACCAGTTTTCAAGTTCTTCCACGATTTCTTCATTCATT
>WTCF01000043.1 GCA_013138705.1 Deltaproteobacteria bacterium | reverse complement strand
AAACACACCTAATGCCACGATACATGAAAGAGACGGTTTATCAAACACTGGGCCAGGCTTTGGATGACTTTTACAGAGTCAATGACCTTAAGGCAATGGCAAAGCTGATTTGCGCCGAGGTCCCGACTCGAAAGGCCGAAATAATTGAGGCTATTTCAGCAGCTTTGCAAGGCGAAAATCTGAAAACTCTATTCAACAGATTAAGTAAGATTGAGCAATATGCTGTTGCAGAAGCTGCTTTTGCGCCTGACGGGAAAATAAATTTCCAAAAATTTGACGCAAAATACTTAGGGGGACCGGATCCTGACCAAAATCTTGGCGATATGGGCGAAAGCGATCTTTTAGGTCTTTTTATCATCAGGAATCAGATACCTGCTGATATCCGAAGCAGCTTGAGAGCTTTTCTTCCAAAACCAAAACGAGACCACGTTAAATATGTTGAAAAATTGCCCAAATCAATTGGGCCTGCTATCAAAGGCGAAGCAAGGCTTGCCCTGGAAATAAGGTCAACATCCCAGATTGCCTTGAGCAATCTCGAAACCGTTCTGAGACTCATTGACGGCGGCAAGCTCAAGGTCAGCCGGAAAACCGGCCATCCCTCTTCGGCAGCAGTAAAGAGCTTATCAAAGCTTCTCCATGAAGGAGAGTGGTATAATGAACCGGATATGCTCGATGATATTGGGCCCATCCAGGCATTTGCGTGGCCGATAATTGTCCAGGGCGTAGGACTGGCCAAGGCCGATGGCAGCACACTTAAGCTGAGCAATACGGGGAAAAGGGCGCTTGCCGGAGACCTGCCGGATGTGATCAAAACCGCATGGAAGAAATGGGAGAAAACCAAATTTATTGATGAATTCAGCCGTATCAATGAAATAAAGGGGCAAAAATCATCACGTGGACGCGCCCTTACTGATCCGACAACAAGAAGACCGGTTATCAATGAAGCCCTTTGTCAATGTGTTCCCGACAGATGGATCAAGGTTGAAGAGCTGATTCGCTTCATGCACTCAAGAGGCCTTGATTTTGACGTTGCCCGTTATGCATGGAAGCTTTATATCTGCGATGCTCAGTACGGCAGTCTTGACGACTATGGCAACTGGTCAATTATTGAAGGCCGTTATCTTCTTACCTTCCTGTTTGAATATGCCGCCACCCTGGGACTCATTGATGTGGCATATATTCATCCTGCCGGAGCTCTGCCGGATTACTACGACTTATGGGGTGTTGACGGGATTGATTTCCTCAGCCGTTATGACGGCCTGAAGTACATACGCATCAATTCACTGGGAGCCTATGTACTTGGTATAACCGCGAAGTATTATCCTCCGGTATTTAAGACCAGGCCGGTATTAAAAGTTTTGTCCAATTACGAGATTGTCATCACAGACGCTGTTTCCATATCACCGGCAGACAGGCTGTTTCTGGACAAGACATGCAAGAAGGTCTCTTCATCCTTATGGCGGATTTCTCTCCGGACACTCCTTGATGCAGCACAAAACGGAACAGAGACAAAAGAAATCCGTGCATTCATCGAGTCCAGATCATCAGAAGCAATTCCGCAAACGGTGACCACACTGCTTGATGATGCAAAAAAACGCACTACCCTGCTTAGCTATTCAGGACGGTCTCATTTGATTGAGTGCACAGATCCTGTACTGATTCAGTTGATATGTTCGGACAGAAAGCTTTCAAAAATGTGCCTGCCCGCCAGCGACCGATATGTCGTCGTGCTGCCGGGAAGTGAAAAGCCTTTTTTAAAAGCGCTGGCAGATATAGGATATATCGTGCCTCAATTAAGGGAACAGATATGACGACATACGAACCATCCAATCCTTTGATCGTTCAGAGTGATCATACCGTCTTGGTAGAAGTTGACAGCCCCAACTACGAAGCAGCCCGCAATGAACTGGTCAGATTTGCAGAACTCGTGAAGTCCCCGGAACATATTCATACATATCGAATTACCCCCCTTTCCATCTGGAATGCGCGCGCAGCCGGCATTGCCGCTGATGAAATTGCCGAAGCGCTTTGCCGGTTTTCAAAATACCAGGTCCCGGAACACGTGCTGGTCGAAATCAATGATTTTTCATCCAGGTTCGGACGCCTGCGCATACGCCTCGATTCAAAGGGGCTTGTACTCTCTTCTGATACCGAAACGCTTGCAGAGGAGATAGCTCACAGCAAATCGGCCGGCGGCCTGCTGTCAGACAGGATTTCAGAAACGGAATTTCTTATTAAATCCGCAGATCGCGGCAAGATCAAGCAGGCCCTCATAAAAATAGGCTATCCTGCTGAAGATCTTGCCGGTTACGTTAAAGGAGAGCAGGTCAGTTTTTCTGTGCTCGATACCACACAGGCAGGTGAAGAATTCATGTTTCGTCCATATCAGAAACAGGCTGCTGATATCTTTTACGCAGGCGGCAGCAAACGTGGCGGGGCAGGCGTTATTGTTCTGCCGTGCGGCGCCGGAAAAACCATTGTGGGAATATCATGCATGGAACAACTGCAAACCTCAACGCTTATTTTGACCACGAGTGTCACAGCTATCAGGCAATGGAAGGCCGAGCTTTTGGACAAGACAAGCCTCAGGGAGGATGACATCGGCGAGTACAGCGGAGCCAACAAGGAGATCGGGCTGATTACAATAGCGACCTATCAAATCATGACATACCGTCCTGACAAGGAAGGAGACTTCCCTCATCTTCAACTGTTTGACAATCGTAACTGGGGCCTGATTATTTACGATGAAGTTCATATGCTGCCGGCTCCTGTCTTTCAGGTTACAGCAGGCTTACAGGCACGCCGAAGATTGGGCCTGACCGCCACACTTGTGAGGGAAGACGGCAAAGAGGAAGATGTTTTTGCCCTCATCGGCCCTAAAAAGGTCGACGTGCCCTGGAAAGAAATGGAAAATCAGGGCTGGATTGCCAAAGCCAGGTGCTGTGAAATCCGCATGCCCTTGCCTGAGGACCTGCGAATGCCTTATGCAGTTGCCGATAAACGAAAAAAGTTCCGTATTTCATCGGAAAATCCTGCAAAACAACAGGTGATTCGTCAGATTCTAGAGCGCCACAAGGACAAGCAGGTCCTTTTGATCGGGATGTACATAGATCAACTCAAGGAAGTTGCCGGCGATTTCAATATTCCATTGATTACAGGATCAACCACCCAGGCCAGGCGGGATGATCTGTACAGGGATTTTAGAGACGGGAGAATCAATATACTGGCGGTTTCCAAAGTGGCAAATTTTGCTGTTGACTTGCCTGACGCATCCGTGGCCATACAAATTTCAGGGACATTCGGTTCCCGGCAGGAAGAAGCGCAGCGACTTGGCAGGATATTAAGGCCAAAACAGGGAGAAAACCAGGCCTACTTTTATTCACTTGTAACACGGGACACAGTGGAACAGGATTTTGCATTAAAACGCCAGCTTTTCCTGTGTGAACAGGGGTATCAGTATAGCATCAAGGCTGCGGATGGTTTTTAAGCAAAGTAAACGCCCACTGACATTTATAATAGGGCATCCTTCCTCCATAAATGATTTTATTGAGCTGATACCAGCCTCGAATGGGCAGAAGCCACTGCCTGGGTGATAATCCTGTAGTCTTCTTCCTGAACCGTCCTGATATCCATAAGCACCTGGTCTTCTTCAATCCTTACGATTACTGGCGGTTCGTTTTTGCGGAGTTCAGACTCGATGCGCACAGCAGAAAACGCCTTGTTTTCCGGAGTGAGAGCTACGGCCACGGACTTGAGCTGCTGCAGCGGCAAAGCACCTCCTCCAACACGGGAAATAGTCTCTACGGTGTTTATCGATATGCCGGTGAGTTTCAAGGCCCTCAGTCGTCTTTGAAGTCGTCGGGCCCGGGATTTGAGCTCATCATGGGAAAGACACAGCATGTTGAGTGTAGGTATGACCTTAACTGCCTGCTCCGGATCTTGATAGAGCCTCAGGACCCCTTCCAGGGCCACAAGCGTGAGCTTGTCTATTCGGACCGCCCTGTTCATGGGATTTTCCTTTATCCGATCAACAAATTCCTTTTTCCCGATAATGATGCCTGCCTGAGATCCACCTAAGAGTTTATCACCACTGAAGCTCACCAGGTCTGCCCCGGCAGCCAGCGATTCCTGGACCATAGGCTCATGAATTATTCCATATCTTGAGAAATCTATGAAATTACCGCTACCCAGGTCTTCAAATACAGGGACGCCATGTTTTGCACCGAGTTCGGCCAGCTCTGAGACGGATGCGGCCATTGTAAAGCCCACCATCTGGAAGTTGCTCTGATGTACTTTGAGGAGAAGTGCGGTCTGTTCCCCTATGGCAGACTCATAGTCCTTCAAATGGGTGCGGTTTGTGGTCCCGACTTCCCTCAGGATGGCCCCGCTTTTCGCCATCACATCAGGGATACGAAAGGAACCGCCTATCTCTACGAGTTCACCCCTGGAGACAATCACCTCTCTGCCCCTGGCCAGGGTTTCCAGTGTGATAAGGACTGCAGCGGCATTATTGTTTACTACCAGGGCCGACTCCGCCCCGGTCAGATCACATAGCAACTCTTCTACGTGACTGTATCTGCTTCCCCTCATCCCTTTTTCCAGGTTATACTCCAAATTTGAGTATCGACCTGCTATATCCAGCATGGGCTGAAAGATCTCCTTGGGAAGCAGAGAGCGTCCAAGATTTGTATGTATCACCACGCCCGTGGCGTTGACTACCGGCCTTAAGGAGGGCGTAAGCAGTGATGTCAGACGCATTTCGATTTGTTTTTTTATGGTTTCATAGTTTACTGATTCGGGGTCAGGTTCTTGTGAAGACAGAATATATGAGCGCAGGCTGTCAAGGACATCTCTGCAGGCAATTACCCTGACCCGCCGGGGGACTTCATTGGATAATGTCTGTATCAGTTCGTCAACCTTGGGAAGCTTACGTAATAATTCTTGTTGAGATTGAGAATAATCCATGTTGCGTCTCTCTTTAATCTGGGTGGACAAAACCAGGGATACCTGGCTCAAGGCCGGTATCGAGCATTATATAGAAAAGATCGAGCACTACATTCGTGTACAGGTCCTCCAGGTTCGGGGTGTACGCTTTGCCCGGAATATGAAACCTGACGAGGTCATGAAGCGCGAAGCCGAATCTATTATAAAGGCCCTGCCAAAGGGGGCTTTTATAGTTGCCCTGGACATAAAGGGCCGGATGCTGGATTCCCCCGGACTCGCAGGGATGCTGACAGACCTTGAGGCAAGAGGGGTTAGAGACCTGGCCATGGTGACAGGTGGGGCCTCGGGGCTTGCACCGGAAATAATCAAGAGAGCAGATAAGAGGTTATCCCTCTCCCCAATGACCTTTACACACGACATGGCAAGACTCATACTGGCAGAGCAGATCTACAGGGCCTGTACTATCAAGGCCGGCGAGCCCTATCATCATTGAAAGATGAACGTCGATGTTCATTTTTTTCTTGAACACTGAACCTCTGAACCCGTGTCTAGAATTCATTCATGCCTCCACTACAGAGGTCACCTCGGGGATTTCACTCTGAAGAAATCTCTCAATTCCCGACTTAAGGGTTATCTGGCTCATGGGGCAGCCTTTGCAGGCGCCGGTGAGATTGACCTTGACTATCCCGCTATCTTCATCTACTTCCACCAATTCTACATCCCCGCCGTCCTGCTGCAGCATAGGACGTACTTTGTCCAGTGATTTTTGTACTTTGTCTTTTATCATTTTAAAAATTTTCCTTTTATTTTTCAACCAATGCCAGGATATCTCCACGCGTAAACAGAGATGAAAGTTCATAACCGGCATTGCTCAAGGCCTTTTCCCCACCTTCCTCTCGGTCGACAACAGTGAGTACCCGGGCTACTTTGTAACCTTCCTCCTCGGTCCTCTCAATTGCCTTGATAAGGGTCCCGCCAGTGGTAACCACGTCTTCGACCAGTGCCACCTTGCTTCCAAGGGGAATGTTGGACTTTCCTTCTATCCAGGACCCGGTACCATGTCCTTTTGCTTCTTTCCGGATGATAAAGGCGGGTATGGGTCTCCCCTCAATAAAGCTTAGTACAGAGACTGCTGTAACCAGCGGATCAGCCCCCAGGGTCATTCCACCGACCCCTGAAATACTTATGCCCGACTGCAAAATGCGATTGTACAACAGTTTGCCGCAGAGATAGGCCCCCTCTGCAGAAAGCGTGGTCTGCTTGCAGTCTATGTAGAAGTCGCTCTCCTTCCCGGAGGTCAACCTGAAGGTCCCCTCTCTGTATGAGAGCTCAAATATCATCTGTCTGAGTCTTTCCCAGTCTCTCTGAATCATTGATCAGCCCCAAAGACCCGCTCAAATATGGTTTTCACATGTTTAAGATGGTAATTTACGTCGAATATACCCTCGATTTCTTCCGGAGCCAGGTATTTGGCCAAGTCTTGGTCTGCCAGGAGTCTTTCTTTGAAAGTGCCGTTTCCTTCCCATACCTCCATGGCCTGTTTCTGGACAATTCCATAGGATTCCTCCCTGCTGACACCTTTCTGTGTAAGTGTGAGCAATACCTGTTGTGAGAAGATAAGCCCCTTGAGCATATTCAGATTATGCTCCATTCGATCAGGATATACTATTAAGTGATCCAGTATTCCAGTAAGACGGCTCAGCATAAAATCTGTCCCGATAAAGGCATCAGGGCCGGTCACACGTTCAACTGATGAGTGGCTTATGTCCCGCTCGTGCCACAGTGTCACGTTCTCAAGTGCCGGAATCGCATAGGAACGTACCAGCCGGGCAAGACCACACAGATTTTCCGACAGGATCGGGTTTCGCTTATGCGGCATGGCCGAAGAGCCCTTTTGCCCCGGCCTGAAGTACTCCTCTGCCTCCAGCACTTCTGTCCGCTGAAGATGACGCACCTCGGTTGCTATCTTTTCAATAGAGCTTGCCAGCACTGCCAGGGCACAAAATACCTCTGCATACCTGTCACGCTGTATGATCTGGTTGGAGGCAGGAGCAGGCTTAAGCCCCAGGTGTTCGCATACATAGGATTCCACCCTGGGATCAGCGTGGGCAAACGTGCCGACAGCCCCTGATATCTTGCCATAGGAAATTGTCTCCTTTGCATTTTCAAGACGCCTGCGGTTCCTCCGCATCTCATCGTACCAGATGGCAAGCTTCAGACCAAAGGTGATGGGCTCGGCGTGGATACCATGAGACCTTCCTATCATCACGGTATCTCT
>WTCF01000103.1 GCA_013138705.1 Deltaproteobacteria bacterium | reverse complement strand
CTCCTCCACCTTTGCCACCTTTTTCACCTTTACCGGATGTATCTTCAGCCCCGCCTGCCTGAGCACCGGCAGCCTGCTGATACATCATTTCAGCCAGCTTGTGAGAAGCCTGCATAAGCTCATCCTGGGCCTTTTTAATCGCCTCCAGGTCCGTGCCTTCCATGGCCTTTCTGAGATCTTTGATTTTATCATTGATCTGGTCTTTGGTAGCAGAATCTACCTTGTCTCCAAGCTCCTGCAGGCTCTTTTCCGTGCTGTAAATCAAGGTATCGGCATGATTCCGGACCTCAGCCGCCTCTCTTTGCTTTTTATCTTCCTCAGCGTGGAGTTCCGCATCCTTGGTCATTTCCTGAATCTCCTCCTCGCTGAGACCACTGGAGGCCTGGATCCTGATGGACTGCTCCTTGCCGGTTGCCATGTCCTTTGCTGACACATTCAGGATGCCATTGGCATCTATATCAAAAGTGACATCTATCTGAGGCACTCCACGGGAAGCTGGCGGGATTCCAACCAGCTCAAACCGTCCGATGGTCTTGTTGCCGAATGTCATCTCACGCTCGCCCTGAAGCACATGAATGGTTACGGCATTCTGGTTATCAGCGGCAGTTGTGAAAATCTGGCTCTTCCGGGTTGGAATAGTGGTATTTTTTTCAATCAGTTTGGTCATGACTTGACCAAGTGTCTCAATACCAAGGGACAGGGGAGTTACATCCAGAAGCAGTACGTCCTTGACTTCGCCTTTCAGGACCGCCCCCTGTATAGCCGCCCCTATTGCCACGACTTCATCAGGATTAACACCTTTGTGAGGCTCTTTGCCGAATAATCCTGTGACCTTTTCTTGGACCTTTGGCATACGGGTCATGCCGCCAACCAGTATAACTTCGTTTATGTCAGCAAGAGTAAAACCGGCGTCTTTAAGAGCTACCTGACACGGACCTTCAACGCGGTCGATCAGATCTGCCACCAGGGACTCAAACTTGGCCCTGGTGAGCTTAATGACCATATGCTTCGGACCACTGGCGTCAGCCGTAATGAATGGCAGGTTAATCTCAGTCTCCAGAGTGCTTGAAAGTTCACACTTGGCCTTTTCAGCCGCCTCCTTGAGACGCTGAAGTGCCATCCGGTCTTGTCTGAGGTCCATGCCCTGTTCTTTCTTGAATTCATCTGCCAGCCAATCAACTATCCGAAGGTCAAAGTCCTCGCCTCCAAGAAACGTGTCTCCGTTAGTGGCTTTTACCTCGAAAACTCCTTCCCCGATCTCCAATATAGAGATATCAAAAGTGCCTCCACCCAAGTCAAATACGGCAATCTTCTCTTCTGCCTTCTTATCCAGACCATAGGCCAGAGCTGCTGCTGTAGGCTCGTTGATTATGCGCAGGACGTTTAATCCTGCAATACGGCCCGCATCTTTGGTAGACTGGCGCTGACTGTCGTTGAAATAGGCCGGCACGGTAATCACCGCATCGGTTACCTTCTCACCAAGGTAATCATCAGCAGTCTGTTTCATCTTGCCGAGTACCATGGCTGAGATCTCAGCAGAACTGTACTGCTTACCCCCTATTTCTACGCACGCATCTCCACTTGGACCCTGGACAATCTTAAAGGGAGCTATATCCTTGGACTTCTGGACTTCTGCATCACTGAATTTCCGGCCAATAAGCCTCTTGACTGCAAAAACCGTGTTTTCTGCATTGGTAACTGCTTGCCTTTTGGCCAGCATTCCCACCAATCGTTCCCCTTTATCCGTAAAGGCTACTACCGAAGGTGTAGTGCGCCCGCCCTCGGCATTATTTAGAACCTTGGGATCACCTCCCTCCATGATGGCCACACAGGAGTTGGTGGTCCCCAGGTCTATGCCTATTACTTTACTCATGTTGAAAATCCTCCTTGTAAAAAAGCTTCAATATAAAAAGTTAGATCGAGTTATAGTTTTACTGCTCCTAAAACTAAGCACTAGTTTCTTCTTGTCCACTCCTCTCTGTTGCATTTTTTGATACTACTACAAGAGCAGGTCTCAAGGTTCTTTCATGAAGCGAATAACCTTTTAAGAGCTCTTTTATCACTGTATTTTCTTCCACTCCCTCATGCTCTTGCACAGTAAGGGCCTCATGCAGATTCGGATCAAATTTTTGCCCTTCTGCAGTAAAGACCTTGAGACCGAAACGTTCCAAGGTCTTTAAATACCCGGACATGGTCAGATCAAGCCCTTCTGTTAACTTATCAAAGTCCCTTGAATCCTTGGCTGAGGTCACGGCCCGTTCTAAGTTGTCAAGAAAGGGCAGCAGCTCTCTGGCAAAGGATTCTAAGGCATATTTCATATATTCCGATTTTTCCCGCTCTATCCTTTTCTTAAAATTTTCCAGATCGGCAGCCAGTCGCAGCACCTTTTCCTGACATTGCTCGAGTTCCGCCTCTTTGTCTCCCAGCTTCCGGGCCGGATCAATCTCATCACCGCCTGCGCTCTCGATCTCTTCCTCTACAGTTGTCTGCTTTTCTTCCATATCTTTGTTGTCCATGTTCACGATTCCTTAATCTTTTCGCCTAAAACCTGGGCGGTATATTCAACCAGGGACACTGCACGGGCATAGTTCATACGAATCGGGCCCACAATACCCAGGCTCCCCAAGGGACTGCCACTTCCAGCATAAGGAGCCAGTACCATGCCGCAGCCCGGCACCTCATTTCCAAGCCCTTCAGATCCGATATATATTTGCACTCCTCTTAAGTCCAGGCACCTGTCCAAAAGGGTCAAAAGGGCCTTCTTCTCTTCAAATGTCTGAAGAATTGCCCTGATACGGGAGACATTCGAAAACTCCGGTTTATCAAGGAGATTGAGTCTGCCTTCGATAAAGACCTCTCCCTGCTCAGTTGACACCTTCATCTGATCAAGGAAGTCCTCTAAAAGGACGTCAAAGATTCTCTTTTCTTCTTTTAGTTCCTCCATAATCACAGACCTGAGTTCTTCCAGGCACATGTGGTCAAGCTTGTTGCTGAGATACTGGGAAATTTGCTCCAGCTTCTCCTCCTGGATGTCATAATCGATCTGCACAAGTCGATTTTGCACCATACCGGTGTCAGATACACTGATGACCAGTATCAGGCCCGGCCGGATTCGCAGGAATTCAAGGTGTATCAAGCGGTCACAGACAAGCCGGGGAGCACTTACTACTGCTGCGTGCCCTGAAAAAGATGCCAGTAGTTGAACAGCACGCTTCAGGGTTGCTACCAAACCAGCCGGCCTGAACATCAAACCCTTTTCTATGGCTACCTGGTCACCCCAAGACAAATCTTCTTTATCCAAAAGGAAGTCCACATAATAACGCAGACCTGTCTCAGTTGGAAGGCGCCCTGCTGATGAATGGGGCTGGAATAGCAGGCCGATATCTTCAAGATCGGCCATGGCATTACGGATAGTAGCAGGACTCAATCCAAGCCCGGCTTTCTTGGCAACAGTCCTGGACCCTACCGGTTCTGCGTCATTTATATAAGCATGAATGACGGTCTTCAGTATCTTGCGGCTTCGTTCGGATAGGTCAATGTGTTTTGTATCCATAGGTGACTTTTCTCACAAGCCTTGTTAGCACTTAATAATACCTTGGGATGCTGAAAGACACTAATTCTGACCAAAGGCTGTGTCAACCGGAGAAGTGCAAGAGGCTCCCCTTAGGCTACTATTGAAAACAAGTAACTATTCAGGTTGAAGGTTGAAGGCTGAAGGCTGAAGGATTTCAAGCATTTCGAAACGATCGAACAGAGATGAATCCTCTAAACTAATACTGCACGTCAGCCAACTCAAATGCCCGCAGTTTTGTGTGATCACGCATGTTTTGTCCCTATTAGCCTTATACCTTCAGTCTATCCACCTGAATAGTTACACAAGAGTTGAATCATCCTTTGGTTTAGTGTAAAGAACTCCGGTTTGAAATACCTTGTGTACAGATGCCCGTGGAGCCACTTGAATTATGCCAGTATATCTACTAACAGGAGACTTGGTCTTTCCACCTCCCAAGCTTGCCAGAGAAGACGGACTTTTGGCTGTTGGCGGGGACCTGAGCATCCCGAGGTTAATTCTCGCATACCGCCAAGGGATATTCCCCTGGTACAACCCGGGGGAACCAATATTTTGGTGGTCCCCGGATCCGAGGTTAATTCTAGAGCCCTCAGACCTCCACGTATCCAGACGTCTTGAACGAATCATTCGGCAGGGACGCTTTCAAATCACTTTGGACCGTGCCTTTAAGGAGGTTATAAGGGCCTGCTCAGAGACCAGAATGAAAAGGGGCGAGGGAACCTGGCTTACACCGGAAATGATTGGGGCATATACTGAACTTCACTATCGGGGAAAGACCCATTCCGTAGAAACCTGGCAAGGGGATCGACTCGTTGGTGGACTTTACGGGATAGCAATAGGCAGGGTATTTTTTGGTGAATCAATGTTTACCAAAGTTTCAGATGCCTCAAAAGTAGCATTTGTGACCCTTGTACGCCAACTATCTGAGTGGGGCTTTGCCATGATTGATTGCCAGGTTACTACTTGGCACCTCTTGAGCCTTGGCGCAAAGGAAATACCAAG
>WTCF01000148.1 GCA_013138705.1 Deltaproteobacteria bacterium | reverse complement strand
TCTATTTGGCGACCCGGGAAACCATCCCGGGATAATTTCCCGTCCGGAACACTGTGTCAGCCGGAAAGATATAGACAGGGAGGCATTGAAGGTCCTTTACTGGTTGAAGGACAATGGCTACATAGCCTATCTTGTTGGCGGGAGTGTGAGGGACTTGCTCCTTGGCAGGCGCCCAAAGGATTTTGATATTGGAACTAACGCCAGGCCGGAAGATCTGAAAAAACTCTTTCGTCACAGCCGGATTATAGGCCGGCGTTTCAGGCTGGTTCACGTGTATTTCCGAGGTGGGAAAATAATTGAGGTGTCAACCTTCAGGTGCCGGAGTGATCACGATAACCGGGAAGCTGCGAGTGAGGGGATTGGGGATACCCATATCTTTGGTTCTCCTCAGGAGGATGCCTTTCGCAGAGACCTCACTATCAATGGACTTTTCTACAATATCGCAGACTTCAGTATAATTGATTACGTAGGGGGCATGGCAGACCTTAAACAGGGGATTATCAGGTTCATAGGTAATGATCCGGAACACAGATGTCTGAAGGACCCTGTGAGGATGATGCGTGCTGTAAGACACGCGGCCAGGACGGGTTTTACAATAGAGACCGATACCTGGGAGGGCCTGCTCAGGCACAGCGATAAGATTCGTCTATGTGTAATTTCGAGGGTAAGGGATGAGTGGCTCAAGGATTTATGTTCCGGATACAGCAGGCCATGGGCCGAGCTTATGCTTAAGAGCGGGCTGTTTGCCTCGGTCTTTTCCGGTTATGTTTCAGCCCTTGAGAGCAAGGAAAAGGGTCTGGTTCGAAAGTTGCTTTTCGGGCTTCTGGGGCATCTTGATCGCATGGTAAATGATGGTGTTGAAGTCAGTGAGGCCCTTATGTTGGCACTCTTCGCGTACCCTCAGCTATGTGTAACACCAGAGTGGAAAGCTCTCAAGGTTGACCGTCTGAAGTGGCCTACTTATGAAGTGAGGTCCCTATTGGGCGAGGTTCTCACTCCGTATGACTTCAGGAGATCTGTAAGAGACATGGCAGCTCAGATTCTGGCCAGCCAGTGGAATATCTCCATATGTCTTGCAAAGGGTAAGTGGGCCAAGCGTGTTTGGAACAAGGCCACGTTCCGGGAGTCCATCATGTTTTATGATTTAGTACAGGAGGTCTTGGGGCAACCGGTTATTGGTCCTGATCCACATCTCCGTTCGGGACCAAAGCCTTTAAAGAAATCCCGCAGGAGGAAGCGTCGTTCTCCACCTACCAAGCGTTTAATATCAGAATCTGAGGAGATCCACGTATGAAGCTGCGTCAAAATGCCAAAGAGCTGGTCTTGATAGAAGTAGATGGGCTTGGACTGATATTAGGAGAGATCAGATACAACCGTCAGACCGAGACTGTTCTCTTCGCTCTGGAAAAGGCGGCTTTTTTTGATCTCTACTTCCCGTGTACCGTGTTATATGATCAGAAGCATGGTCCTGTTGTCCATCCCCACGTTCTCACAGCCATGACTGTCTCTTCTATCCGGATACAGCGGACCAGGGTATCCTTTTTTGTCCTGGAGTCAGACATTAATCCTAAGCTGATTCAGCAGTATCATCATCTGTTAGAGGCTGTCTTACTCAAGCAAGGTGTTACCTCACCCGGGAAAGCCACTAAGGATAAGGATCAGGGACCGGACCAGCCTAAGCCGACCGGCGCCTCAAAAGTCATTACCCTTAGCGATCGCAAGGAGAAACAATAGGGTCGATGCTTGCTTTTCCGGATATTGATCCGGTAATAATCCGTATTGGTCCAATAGGTATTCACTGGTACGGCCTTATGTACCTGTTCAGTTTCGGGGCCGCTTACCTGTTGGTGCGAAAGCAGATTCTTGAAGAGTGTCAAAACACCCTTTCCGGCTCCCAATATCATGGGCCTTCCGCTGCATCTCAATTGAGTCAACTGGAGGGGATTTTATTCTCTCTGGTTTTAGGGGTCATTTTGGGAGGCAGGTTGGGCTATGTACTATTTTATAACTTTTCCTACTTTCTTGAGCATCCTTTAGAGATATTTGCTGTCTGGCACGGAGGCATGTCCTTTCATGGAGGAGTGGCAGGAGTTATTCTTTCCGGATGGATATATTGTAAAAGACATGATTTGGACTTCTGGAAGTGGTCTGATCGCTTTGTGGTTACTGCGCCGGTAGGCCTCGGCCTGGGACGTATAGGGAATTTTATTAACGGAGAGCTGTTCGGCCGCCCTGCGGATGTGCCATGGGCCATGGTCTTTCCCCAGGGAGGGCAGGTACCCCGGCATCCGTCTCAGCTTTACGAGGCCTTGCTTGAGGGGCTTTTGCTCTTTATCGTCCTGTGGTCTCTCCGTCGCAAAGCTTGGCCATACGGGAGGAAGTTGGCCCTTTTCCTGGTCCTCTATGCCATATGTCGTATAGTGGTTGAATTCTTTCGAGAACCGGATCCACAGATAGGCTATGTCTTTTTAAGCTGGGTGACCATGGGGCAGTTGTTGAGCCTGGTGTTTCTTGCGCTTGGAATAATTCTCTGGTGGGCCAGAGGGAGGAGCGTCAGGGTATAGGCCAGTTCTCACAGCGGCCTAGAGCCAGTTCCAGGTTATATGCAACAGTGAGGAGCTTTGTTTCCTCAAAGTGTCCTGCCATTAGTTGAAGTCCTATGGGGAGTCCGTTGCTATTTAAGCCGCAGGGCACGGAAATCCCCGGGATGCCTGCCAGGTTTACCGGAATTGTAAAGATGTCAGATAGATACATCTGAAGCGGGTCGTCTGCTTTCTCTCCAAGCCTGAACGCTGTAGTCGGTGCAACAGGGGCGGCAATCACATCACATTTTTTAAATGCCTTTTTAAAGTCTTGGGTAATAAGAGTCCGAACCTGGGAGGCCTTTTTATAATATGCATCGTAGTATCCGGCTGAAAGGGAATAGGTCCCTATCATTATCCTCCTTTTGACCTCCGGGCCGAAACCCTGAGACCTGGTCTTTTTATACATATCCATGAGGTTTTTATAGTCCGGGGCACGTAATCCGTACTTAACTCCATCGTAGCGTGAGAGATTGGAAGAGGCCTCGGCAGGGGCGATAATGTAGTATGTGGCAACTGCATACTCTGTGTGAGGAAGGCTTACCTCCACCACTTCGGCTCCCTGGGATTCCAGGGCGGAAACGGCATGCTTAACGGTCTTTTCCACTTCCGGGTCAAGGCCTGAAATAAAATATTCCCTGGGAATCCCTAAGGTATAATTCTTAAGACCCGGAATCAGGGAGTCGGTGTAGTCAGGTACGTCTCCGGGTACAGAGGTGGAGTCCTTGGTGTCATGGCCGGATATGGCGTTCAACAGCAGGGCGCAATCAGTAACGTCCCTTGAAATGGGTCCTATCTGGTCAAGTGAAGAAGCAAAGGCCACAAGACCGAACCTCGATACTGTGCCGTATGTAGGCTTCAGACCTACAACACCACAGTATGAGGCAGGCTGACGTATCGATCCGCCTGTATCCGAGCCCAATGAAGCTGCACAGGCCCTGGCAGCAACAGATGCTGCTGACCCACCGCTTGATCCACCAGGGATTCGTTCAAGGTCCCAGGGATTGTGGGTAGGATGATAGGCAGAGTTCTCCGTGGATGATCCCATGGCAAACTCATCCATGTTTAATTTGCCCAGCATTACCGCCCCATGGGCCTCGAGTTTTTCCATTACTGTGGCATTATAGGGTGGTACAAAGTTTTCAAGTATTTTAGATCCACAGGTGGTCTTTATCCCTCTGGTACAGATAACATCCTTAATACCCAAGGGAATTCCCGTAAGAGGAGTAATATCGTCTGCTTTTTTAAGGCGTCTGTCCGCCTCTT
>WTCF01000164.1 GCA_013138705.1 Deltaproteobacteria bacterium | reverse complement strand
GACATATTATAAAAAACTCTTGTTTTTCGACAAGCTAATAGACAATATATTCAGATATAGGAGGATAGATTGGCCAATCACAAATCTGCCCTTAAGAGGGCACGTCAAAATAAAGAGCGTCAACTGCGCAATAACTCCAAAAAAACAAGAATAAAAAACATTGTAAAGGCACTTGAGGCCGCCATCGCAGAAAAATCACCTGCAGAGGTTCAGGAGCATATGCGGTTGGCTCAAAAGGCCATAGCCAAGACGGCGGCCAAAGGTACTATACACAAACGTACAGCTTCACGGAATATTTCCAGGCTGAGCAGGAAAGTCCAGGTACTGATAAAGGCCCAGGCAGCAGGTTAGAAGACACCTGTAACCCTGTGATAGACTATCTCAGCCACGTTGCGGCTGAGCTTTTGCAGGGCCTCGTCCTTGAGGCCCTCTGTATGCATTATATCCTTCCCCACAAGAAAACTCTCCTCTCTCACAATATTACTGGTCTGCCATATGACTTTGCCGCCTTCGCGGCGCACCAGAGTCACAGAGCACTCGGCTGTGATGCGTCGTTCAACAGCCTGGTCGTATCTAATGTACGAAAGACCGCTGGTGCTTGTGCTAACAATCTCTCCCTCAAGGATCACATCGGCTTCATCCTTTATGACAAGCTTCAGTCCTCTGCCCCTTAAAAATTCATGTCTGAGTTCTTCGGTTATCCAGACCCCAAGGAGAAGTTCGTTGCTACGGTTGGCCCATGGTGCCACATATACGGTTTTTATCCATGGAGGTAATGACTCTATACGTTCGGCACAGTGGTATCCACAACCAGATAACGAGGTCCAGAAAATACAGAAGGCAAAAACAGCAAGGATAAAACGCCCTTGGTGACGTGCACAGGAAACGATTTGTAAAAATTTAATCATCTGATAGACCTCAATTCTTGACTACAATGTTAATCAGTCTTTCAGGCACATATATGATTTTATGTACAGCCTTCCCTTGTGTATACCGCTTTACCTTCGGATCACCCAGGGCCATAGATTCGATGATTTTCTTATCTGTATTCTGAGCTACTTCGACCTGGCTGCGAAGCTTACCATTTACCTGTACCACGATATTTACAGTATCAGCCCGTGCGATCTCGGGATCTGCAACAGGCCATGGTTCAAGACTTATAGTTTTTTGATGGCCTAAAAGATGCCACAGTTCGTCTGTTATGTGGGGTACCATTGGAAAGAGCAAGATCAACACTGCTTCCATGGCCTCTCTCAGTACGGCCCAATCCCCCTGTTGGTCCATCTCAGGGGTTCCATACCGGTTGAGGCAGGACATTACCTCATTGATCAACTCCATGACCGCGCTGATGGCCGTATTGAAATGAAAGCGCTGTTCAATGTCTTCGGTAACCTTTAAAATCGTCTGGTGTGTTTTTTGTCTGAGGGCCTTAGAGGCCTTTGTCCCCTGGATCAGGGTCTCCTTGTCATTCCTTGCTGAGCTCAAACCCTCAAGGTTTTCCGTGACCAGACGCCAGATCCGGTGCAGAAACCTGTGAGCACCCTCAACTCCTTGATCGCTCCATTCAAGATCCCTTTCCGGCGGGGAAGCAAATAGTATAAAAAGACGAATCGTATCAACTCCGTAAGTATTGATCATCTTATCAGGGTCAACCACATTTCCCTTGGATTTGGACATCTTTGCCCCGTCCTTGAGGACCATGCCTTGAGTCAGGAGATTTGTAAAAGGCTCATCGGCCGAAAGCCATCCCAGGTCCCGAAGGACCTTGGTAAAAAATCTTGCATACAGGAGATGCAGTATGGCGTGTTCAATTCCACCGATATACTGATTTACAGGGAGCCAAACATCCACCCTCTTCCGATCCAGAGGGGCCGAGGTTTCATCAGGGCATGCATATCTCGCAAAATACCAGGATGACTCCACAAAGGTATCCATTGTGTCGGTCTCCCGCCGGGCAGGTCCACCGCACTTGGGGCAGGTTGTAGACCAGAAGCTCTCAAGGCCGGAAAGGGGAGACCGGCCCTGCTTGTCCAACTGGGCATCCAGGGGGAGGATCACAGGCAGGTCTTGTTTCCTGACCGGTACGATCCCGCATGTGTCACACTGGACCATGGGAATAGGCGTTCCCCAATAGCGCTGTCTGGATATGCCCCAGTCCCTCAGGCGATAGCTGATTTTTTGGTTCCCAAGGCCCCGGGTCTCCAGGTGTCTGGTTATGGCCTCCTTGGCCTGTTCGTTCTCCATGCCATCAAAAAGGCTGGATTTGACAAGGGTACCAGGCCCTTCCCATGCCTCTTTCATGGTCTCGGACTTCAGATTTTCTCCCTCTGGTTGAATTACGACCTTTATGGGTAACTCGTATTCCTTGGCAAACTCAAAGTCCCTCTGGTCATGAGCAGGGACAGCCATCACCGCCCCGGTGCCATATTCCATTAACACGAAATTAGCAATGTAGATCGGAATACTTTCACCGGTTAGCGGATGCTTGACATAGGCCCCGGTGAAGACACCTTCCTTGGATTTGGTGATTTGGTGATTTGGTGATTGAGTGATTTGTCTTTCTCTTGAAGGTATTTTGCTCCAATGGTCTATAAAGGCCTTTACTTCTTCTTCCTGACCTGTACCCATACAGAGTTCCAGGGCCATAGGGTGTTCCGATGACAGGCTCATGAAGGTTGCACCAAAAAGGGTATCCGGTCTGGTAGTAAATACCCTGATTTCGCCATCCTCTCCTGCCAGCGGGAATATAATCTCCGCCCCTACACTGCGACCGATCCAGTTGCGC
>WTCF01000086.1 GCA_013138705.1 Deltaproteobacteria bacterium | reverse complement strand
ACCCGTTTAAAGGACAAGGGGAATAAAAAAATAGTGAAAATAAAACTAACCAAATCCACGAAACCAACGAGATTAACAAAACAGAGGAAACAAACCAAATAGACAAAACAGAGGAAATGTGTCAAATCTTGGGACCTGATACTCTATGATTCTAATGAAGCTCAAATATCAAATGCCTGAAAGGAATTAAGTAACAAAAGTACCAACGTCCCCCATTACGGCCTGAAGACTGAAGGATTTCAACCATTTCGCAAAGAAAATAGTCTCTGCGCTCTCGGCGTCTCTCTGCGGCAAAAATAGTCTTTTGATCCTGTAAAAAATGGGTGAGAATCAGGTATCAACCAGATGTATCCAAGAGACCCCGGCGGCATTGACCAATCGCTTATCTGCCGTCCACAGCTCGCTGTGCAACGTCTTAGCCAACGCCAGGTAAAAGCTATCATAAGCGGCGGAGCGTTTTAGTTGCATCGTCCAGTCGAAGGCCAACGTAGTTTGGGCATCGTCGGGGGGAAATAATTGCACGCCGAGTCTCTGTGCAAGGATCAATGCCTGCTGCCCTTCATAGCGAGTGATTTGTCCGAGATATACTCCCTTGCACAGCGCAGATGTGATCTCGTAAAGCCACAACGTCGGCGCACATAACACGTAACCCTCTTTGTACCATTGCGTCACCAGCGTCTGACAGCGTTTTTGGTGCGGACTGGGCAGCATCAATCTGAAGGCAAAGCTGGCATCAATGACCAAGTATGTGTTCATCCCGTGTCTCCAGGTCCGCTCGCGCCGCTTTCCAAAGTGCGTCCACGTCTAACGGTTGGCCCTCGCGGCGGGCCATGATTTCAGCCGTCAGTTTTGCAATTTCGGCCATCCACGCCTGCCAGTGCGCTAGGCGCTCATTTGCTTGCTCCCGCTGGAGCCGTTTGTAATCCGCCATACCGACCAGCGCTGCCTTAGGTTTACCTCGGGATGTCAAAACGATTTTCTCACCACCATAGGCGACGCGGTTGACCAATTCGGAAATATCCCTTTTTACCTGCCCGATGGCGACTTTCGTTTCTGCCACTTTTTCCCTACCTCCTCTCATAGCACGATATATCTGCAAATCTGCAAACGGCAAGTGATAGGCCGTGATGAGCGCGGACAATGCAAATCTTGCAGGGTAATTTTATACAAAAGTTGCATTATCCTGATAAGGAGTATAATGTAATTTTGGGGAATGTCAAATGAGTCCTCGGAGTTATCCATTTCACTGATTGTATGCTCAGAAAAAGAACATTTTGTTCTGCTGTGGGATTCAAAGTCAATTTGTCTTCAGGCGCTTGCTTCAGAGTCATAATGTAACGGTATTGATATACTATTTGGTGTTTTCTGCCTGTTGTAAAAGAAGCAATAATTTTGTAATGATAAAGTTCAATTTAAAGGAATTGAACTCTTGAATTTTTCCTCCCGTACTATCACACAAAAAGATAGTTTCGATCAATTTGAGGCAACAGCTCTCTATTGTCCCAAGTGTAAAAAGGCTGTTCCGATCAGAAAACATCTCCTCCTTATCTTGCCTGAAGGAGACAAATACGATTATGTTTGTGTTTACTGTGGCACTTCACTCGGCGATAAAATAGACAAGACGTCGGGTCAGAATGTCATTCTGGTCTAATACTTTTTCGGTCTTCTGTTATCAGGGGTATTTACAACTGAATCAGTGCTGAGAAACCCGAACCTGGGGGATAAGAGGGTATGAAATCTCACTACTTGCAGCGTATGAAGCGGGTGCGCGCCATCCTGGCTGGCCGGGGTCTGGACGCGCTTCTTATAACGTGTCCTGAAAACCGTCGATATTTAAGCGGGTTTACCGCAGAGGACGTGGGCATCTCCGAATCAGCAGGTGCGCTTTTAATCCTTCGCAAAGAAGCCATACTGCTTACAGACGGACGCTATGAAGTCCAGGCAAGGGATGAGGCCCCTGACTGGCGTTTGGTCATATACAGACGTGGTCTGGCCCATGCCCTGAAAAATCTGATGCATGACTGCAGTGTACACAACCTTGCTTACGAACCTGATTATTTGTCCTGCCGGCGCTTTGAGGCCATTAAAAAGGTCCTGCCTGAAACAGAGTTTGTCTCACTTGTGGGCCGGATCGAGACTATGCGCTCAATTAAATCGTCTTTAGAGGTTGAATCCCTTAAAAAGGCCATCTCTGCAGCCGAGAAAGTGCTTGGAGGCATATGGAGAGACATTAAACCCGGTATGACTGAGAAGGAGATTGCCTGGCGTATCATCGGAGGGCTATGGCAACATGCGGAAGGTCCTTCCTTTTCTCCCATTGTGGCCTCCGGACCCAATGCCGCCCTGCCCCATGCTGTTCCCACAGACAGGCCAATCGAAGAGGGCGAGCCAATACTCATAGATATGGGGGCCAGGCTTGGAGGATACTGCTCGGACATGACAAGGACTATTTTTCTTGGTGAACCCAGGTCGCCATTCAGGGAAGTATACGCTATAGTCCGCAAGGCCCAAATTGCCGCCCAGGAAGCCCTCAAAGCCGGGCTAACAGGCAAACAGGTGGACAAAGTGGCCAGAGATGTAATCAAGGATGCCGGCTACGGCCCAAGGTTCGTCCATTCCCTGGGGCACGGAGTGGGGCTTGCAGTCCATGAGGCGCCGACCCTCTCGCAACGGTCGCGAAAAATGCTCAGGCCCGGGATGGTGGTCACTGTTGAGCCTGGGATATATCTCCCGGACCAGGGTGGGGTCCGTCTTGAAAACATGGCGCTTGTAGAGGCCGATGGGGCCACAATACTCAGCAAAAATGACTGGTTCTATGAATTTTGACAAGGCAACTACACTGCCTGCTTATTGCCTGCTGCTTGCCGTCCAGGAAAAATCAGGTCTTACAGAGCACCTTGCGGAATTACGCCGGCGTCTGATCCTTTGCTTTATTGCGGTATGCGTGGGCTTTGGCATTTGCTACGCAGTAATTGAGCCGATCTTTGCCATGCTCTCAAAGCCCCTTGAGGCAGTCCTGCCTCCTGAAACAAGCCTGATCTTTACATCATATCCCGAGGCCTTTTTCACCTATCTCAAGCTGGCTCTCACATGCGGAATCTTTGTAGGAAGCCCAGTTATCCTATATCAGATATGGGCATTTGTGACCCCTGGGCTGTATGAACATGAAAAACGCTGGACCCTGCCCTTTGTCGTATGCTCGTCATTTCTGTTCATTGGGGGCGCAATCTTTGGATATATGGTGGTATTTCCCACTGCTTTCAAGTTTCTTGCCGGTTATTCAGGTGAAAGCCTGCGCCTGTTGCCCAGCGTCAGCGAATACTTCACGCTGACGATTCGCCTTCTTCTGGGCTTTGGACTCGCCTTCGAGCTACCGGTTTTCATAGTATTTCTGGGCCTGGTAGGCCTGTTAGATGCCCACATACTCAGGAAGCACCGCAAGTATGCCATTCTCATAGTATTCCTCGCGGCCGCAATCCTTACCCCGACACCTGATGTGCTCAATCAGTTACTCCTGGCCGGACCTCTTCTGGTCTTGTACGAATTCAGTATCTTACTGGTATGGCTCGTGGGCGCGAAGAGAAGAAAGACCTGATTCCGCTGAAAAAACCCAATCTGCGGCGTTGCATAAGAGCTGAAAGCCTGAAGCTGAAAGCTGAAAGGGGTTGATTACGATAGCTCTTTGACCTTTGACCTTCGAGCTTTGAGCTTTGAGCTAATTTCACCGCCTTGCATCTCGGGCTTTTTGAGCGGAATCATGTTTCAGACTTTTTACAGTGTAGTCAGACCTGATATATCTGATATCGGAATGAATTATCTATGCTATGTCGGGTACTTATAACACTCTCTCGCAACAA
>WTCF01000014.1 GCA_013138705.1 Deltaproteobacteria bacterium | reverse complement strand
ACCAGGAAATCCGAGAGCGCATAGCAGAGCACAAAAGCCACTGCCATCGTGACGAAACAGGTTATCAGTCGACGCCTGAATTCGTCAAGGTGTGCCTTAAAGGGAAGACGTTCAAAAGACATCTCGTTGACCACAGTACTTAGGGGCATTCAACATTATCTATAAAGGCGGCGAGTTAACGTAATCTTTTTTCTGCTCTTTTGTTTGAATATCGTCCTTATTGGCTTTAGGTCCATCTCCTGTTTTCCGCTCTGATAATAAATCTCCATCGACCAGATCGGACCAGCCGGATTCCGATCGCGCCTCTGTCCCCTGTTTTATATCCTTCTCTAAGGACTCGATATCAAGCTGGCTTTTAAGCTCCTCTGAGGCCCTTTTTAATTTTCCCATATATTCTGCAATCTGTCTGGCAAGCTGAGGAAGCTTATCCGGCCCGAGAACTATCAGGGCCAATGCCAAGATCAAGAGCAACTCCGGAAGTCCTATGCCAAACATTGACTATCCCCTCTTAAAGAACCTCTTGTTCCTGCTGCCCAGCAGACAGAGTAATTCATAACTAATAGTACCACCCCACTGTGCCAGATCTTCAGCCGTAATAATTTTATCCCCCTGCCTACCCAGAAGCACGGCTTCCTCGCCGGGGGATACTCCATCAAGCATGGAAACATCTACCATAAAGGCCTTCATACAGATACTCCCAACCACCGGACAGCGCCTACCTCTGATAAGGACTAATGACCTGTTGGACATGGACCGCAAGTACCCGTCGTCATAACCTACGGGTACCACAGCTATCTTGGAAGGTCTTTTGGTGTAAAAACTGTGACCATAGCTCACCGGTGATCCCTTGGCCAGGTTGCGTATTGCTATGATTTCACTACGAAAACTCATGGCAGGTCGCAGTTCAACGCCTTTTTGACTTTGAAGCCCGGGATAGGAACCATAAATGGCCAGTCCCGGCCGGACCAGATCATAATGGGCAGAGGGAAAATGGATCAGACCGGCCGAATTGGCCAGATGAACAGTTGGAGGATTCCATCCCATGCCTCTTACCTTGTCTAAAACTGATGCAAATGTATTGAGCTGGACCGTGTTAACCGGATCAAGAGGATCATCAGCAGACGATAAATGAGAATACAGACCTTCAAAGCATAGATGTGGCCATTGATTCGGCTCTTTAACAACCTTATAGAGTTCATCCGGAGAAAACCCCAGGCGTCCCATACCGGTATCCACCTTGAGATGCACTCTGCAGGTTTTATCCCTCACAGCAGCAACACGCTCAAGAGTATTCAGGGAAGAAACATCGGTTACACCTGGAATAAGATCAAGCCCCAGAACCTCTTTTCCTGCCCCGGGAGGCAATCCCGACATGAACAAGATAGGAGCTGTTATCCCTTCTTGCCTCAGAGAAACCGCCTCTTCAACCTCTGATACACCAAATCCCCATGCACCGGCCGATTCAAGCACCCGGCTGACCTCTACCAGCCCATGGCCATAGGCGTCGGATTTCACCACTGCCATGATACGAGCCCCTGTGCTTTTCAGAAGTCCATCAAGGACATTGAAATTATGGCGTACGGCCATAAGGTCTATTTCAATTCGGTTAAGGTCTGTGTAGGACATGAATTATCTTTCAAGTTTGATTTAACAATCTTTTCAATAAGATATCTTCAATATTGCGTCGAGCATCTAATACGGATAAGACATAAACCGTACTTTCTGAAATTCTATAAATAATTCGCCACGGGGAATGGATTAACTCACGGTATTGGAGGATGCCTTGGTCCCTTAATTCAGGAACCAATCGGCCACGGTCAGGGAAAGAATATAGACTTGAAGCCTTTTCCTTGATTTTTTTGAAAACCTTCAGGGCGTTTATTGGACTGTCGTCTGCTATATATTCAATAATATTTTTCAAATCTTTTTCAGCTATATCCGCCCATATTATATTGTATTCCCGACTCATTTGCTTTTCGTTTTCAACAGTTCATCAATATTATTAAATACTTCTTTCTGGGTCTTGACATTACCTTTCTTGATATCCTCTTCTCCCTGAGAAATAAGTTTCAGAATACCAATGGTATTGAGCATATCTTCAAAACTCTTAGGATCTTGCAATACCGCCCTTGGTTCACCATTTTGGGTTATTATGACAGGCCGACGGGTTTCATTTATTTGTTTTAAAAGGGCGGCCGCTCTTGACTTAAGATATGTAACAGGCCTTATGTCTTTTTGAATATGCATTGTCAATACCTCCAGTCTTTTTAAGGTACCATATTAAGTACTAACGTCAAGCCGATAGTCAGGAGAGATGATAAGACTGGGTCTGGTTTTTTTTATCTCAGAATAGTCAAGGACGGGTTGGCCATTCCCTTATTTCTTGGGGAAATATTTCACATCGTTTATATTTTTAAAATTTGAATCCTGGGTCCAGAGGATGGCATTGAATTTCTTTGCTGTTGCGAGAATAATACTGTCCGCCATTGGAAGATTATGTTCCAAACTTAGCTTTGAAGCGGCAATCGCCAGTGTGGCCGTTAGATCCACAACTGTTCCTTTTTGCATAGCAACGGCCGCTTGTAGCGCATCATTTTCATTGGATTCTCGAAGAACTACCTTAAAAATTTCATATATCGTTACCGTTGGGACAACAAGTGAAGCTGCATCATTCAAAGGAGTTAGGAAGTGCTCGGCATTAGGCTCATCCGCGAAGTATGCCAGCCAGCCGGAAGAATCGACGATATTCATATTCTATCTTCCTCTCGTTCGAATTCCGTATTTATGCCTTTTAGGAATCCGCGGAGTTCTTTAAGGTCTCTTTCCGGTATAAACTCGATCCGTCCATCATGTTCTATAACCTGCATTCTTTGACCGGGACGAAGGTTCAATGCCTCCCTTACTGTTTTTGGTATAACGACTTGATATTTTGGTGATACGGTTACTGCTTGCATGCCAAAACCTCCATCGATCTATTTAGTATTACAATATCATGATCGATATGGTTTTGTCAA
>WTCF01000125.1 GCA_013138705.1 Deltaproteobacteria bacterium | reverse complement strand
AACTCTCAGGCCTTCCCTGTAGATTGGTGGACACCAGGAAGACTACACCCGGAATAAGACTACTTCAGAAGTATGCGGTAAGGGTAGGAGGAGGCCATAACCATCGCTATGGTCTCTCAGACGGCCTTCTTATAAAAGACAATCACATCACAGCATGCGGTTCTATAAAAGAGAGCATAACCCGGGCCAGGTCCAAGGCACCACATACACTTTTACTGGAAATAGAAGTTACAGGAATTGAAGAACTTGAGGAGGCCATAGGGGCCGGGGCGGATGCAGTGCTTCTGGATAACATGGACCCGGTAACACTCAAGGATGCCGTATCCCTTGCAAGGAGGCTCAAACCCCGGATAATCCTTGAGGCATCAGGTGGTATACGCCTTGAAAATGTCCGGGAAATTGCCCAAACCGGGGTGGACATAATCTCAGTAGGGCAGCTTACCCACTCTGCCGGGGCAAGTGATTTGAGCCTCAGGGTCCTGAAAGGATAAAAGTGTATGGATTTCACTACTTTTGAAGGGGAAAGTCTTATTCAACTCACCCCCCTGTTTGCTCAAAGCGTAGTTTACAGAGCAGATATCATTTCTGATTCCGCTGAAAAAACCCAATCTGCGGCGTTGCATAAGAGCTGAAAGCCTGAAGCTGAAAGCTGAAAGTTGTTTAAACACAACCAGCATTATCAATTGACTCAAACGGCATTAATCTTGCTTATAACTATGTGGCTTAAACTTTGCCGACTTATCCATAAGACAAAAAAGGGTTCCTGCAGGCATCAGCCATCAATTTTAAAATGAATAATACTGCTCCTCCACAGATATTGGTAGTAGACGACGACCGTGACATCTTGCAGGTAATGCAGATCCGCTTAAGGCTTATGGGATACCGTGTGGTAGCCTGTATAGATCCCCATGAGGCCCTGTCTGTTTTTGAACAAGGCAACTTTTCAATAGTGCTCACTGATCAGCGCATGGAAGGTCTGAAAGGCTCGGATCTGATAAATGAAATCCGTCTCAGAAATCCACACGTCCCAATTATCATCATGACTGCATATGGAACAGTGGAAGATGCTGTCAAATCATTGCGACAAGGGGCATATACCTATCTTCAGAAGCCGGTTGATACTAACGAGCTGGAACTGCATATAAAAAGTGCCATGGAAAAGGCGGCCATGGAGCAAAGGCTGACTCAAGAAAGGAATAAATGGGAAAGGGTCGTGGAGGGCATGGGAGTTGCTCTGGTCTTGCTTAACTCGGACTGTACCGTGGCCTGGATGAATTCAATAGCCCAAAGCCTGTATAAAGTAGAAGACTTTTCTCAGGGGCTGCGCTGTACTGAGATTATTCCCCAGGATTGTCTTCCTTGTATCCATTGCCCGGCCAAGCTGGCATTGTCTTCCGGCAAAACTCAGTCTGTAGAACACCATAATCCGACAACAGATCACTGGTTCCTCGTGACTGCAATTCCTATTCAGGATCTCCAAGGAAATATCGTGCAGGCCGCGGTATTGGCCCTGGATACCACTGAAATCAAAAAGGCACAGGATGTACTTCTCAAGCAAGAGAGGCTTAAAGGCGCTTTTGAAATGGCAGGATCGGCAGCCCATGAGTTGACCCAACCTATGCAGTCCATCCTGGGATGGGGTGAGCTACTGAAGAATCGTGTAAGTGAAAATGATCCAAACTTTCGAATACTGCAGTCCATATGCCAAGAGATTGAAAAACTTGGTGATCTGATTACAAAAATCAGTAATGTGACCCGCTATGTAACCAGGGAGTACCCCGGCAACAGCAATATCATAGACCTGGATAAGGCCTCGACTGTGAGAAAGTAGGCGTTTATAGGTTCGGGGTTCAAGGGTTCTGAACCTCTGAACCCTGAACCCTAAGCCCTAAGCCCTTGTGATTCCCTTATCTGCTGACCAGTTCAGTAAACGTAAGATCACCGGACCATCCGAGTAAAAATCCAGGACGTTGACACAAGCGAAATCCTGCTCAAGGGAAAATATGTTGTTAAGCGGAAGTCCCGTCGCTTTTGCAATCAAGACCCTGTTCACACCACCATGACTTACGATTGCCACTGTTTCTTTCTCGTATTTCCTGAGAACCTCATCTATGACGCGCCATACCCGTAAAGCGACTTCTACCAGGTTCTCTCCCTGCGGTGGTCTGTAAGACTCCGGTTTTTCCATGCGTTCTGACAGGGCACCGGGATATCTTGCTTCCACGGCCTCCCAGCTAAGACCGGACCAGCGGCCAAAGTCCACTTCCCTTAACTTTGATCTGGCCTCCACTACAAGGCCCCTTTTCTCGGCAATTGCTTCTGCCAGAAAGAGACAGCGGCTGAGATCGCTGCTAAAGACCATGCTGAAAGGGACGTCTTTCAGTCTATCCGCCAAGGCGAGGCTCTGTTTCCTGCCAAAGTCTGAAAGAGATACATCTTGCCGGCTGTAGAAAACACTCCTTGCATTTTCTACTTCCCCATGTCTTAAGAGGATAATACGAGTAGGTTTTTTCATTGAGTTTTTTCAACGGAATCAGAAATTAATTCTGCAAACCGCTGCAGCACCGAGGAACAACAAGGTCTCGGATATTTCCAGATGGCCTCCCAGCACATCCCCTGTGACACCTCCAAGCCTAATTTTAAACCATAAAGATACCAGCAGACTCCAGACTACTACCCCGGCAAAAAAGCAAATGCCCCATAGCCCCCAGATAAACCACGCGGCACCAAGGGCCGTCGGACCGGCCAGGGCCAGGGTCCACCTGGTGCCAGGCCCCACAAAGGCCTTGCCAAGGCCCCCTTCTGGCCGAGCATAGATTGACGACGACGCCATGACATTCAGGGCCCAACGGGACAGGCAGGGACACAACAACATTACCTCCCAGGCCCCCCTACCGGACAATACCGCAAGGGCTGATGACTTAAGTAATAATACGAGTATAAGGACCAGGATTCCCAGTGCCCCGCTGTGGCTGTCCTTCATGATACTCAAGGCCTTTTCCGGCCCTGCCCCGCTTCCTAAGGCGTCAGACGTGTCAGCAAGTCCATCCAGGTGCAATCCCCTGGTAAGAAAGGCCAGCAAGACCACATCCATTACGCCCACAACAGATGGAGGCCACAGATTTCTTGCTGCGCTGTCAAAACCTGCGAGCAGACAACCGAGTAATAGGCCGACCGACGGAAAGAATGCAAGAGATGCCCTCAACTCCGAGTCTTTGAATGACAAACGGAGAGCCAGGGGAATTATGGTTAGAAATTGAAGGGCAAACAGGATACTTTTAATGCCGGCGACTCCTACTTCTCCCACTCCGTGCGGATCCTCTGGATCACTTTCTGCACATATTGGAGCTTATCAGGAGGACAGATCCCCAAGAGAGGAGATCCCTGTTCCACCGTATCCCCTGACTTGAAATAGACCTTGTAAAGTGCCCCTGGGACGCCTTCATAGCTGATTGCTGTGTCTCTTTTCATAAGGGACATGATCAACACCTCATCCCCGGATTCCACGGATACGCCCTCTTTAGGCTGCTTTTCCATCCTTGCTGAAATCTCAGGTGCCAGGAAGTACCTGGCCCGCTGGGGGGCAGGAAGGATGTAGAGAACCTGGGTCAGAATGCGATCAATAATTTCTTCCTTATCCAGTTGGTGCCGGATAGAAAAGAGCAGTTCACCTGCCTCTACAAATTGACCCTCGATATCAAGGCGAATTCCACTAACCTGTCCACTCCAGAGGGCGGTTATCCTCTTCACGTTCCGTTCCCTCTCGATGACATAGAGCAGGGTTCCGGGTCGATGGAGCCACTCTCCACTGGGCCCTTTGACTGTCTGGCCCTCCTTCACCTTAAGGAATACGACCCCTGTATGGGGTGTCTCTACAGGATAGTCCTCAAAGGGATGAGAACGATAGCGCCTTAATAGGTCGTTTAGATTGATATCCATGAATTTTGCAATAGGCTCATTTATAATAAAGGTTGGGGCCCCCCAGCGTCATCAAAGCATCGTGGAGATTTTTTTTAAACTCGCGTCTGTCCCAAATTCCCTGAATGTGGCCTCGCCTGAGGGCATTCTTGGCGCTGTGATAATCAGGGGGAACGTCCTGGCCGGTGGTCTCCCTGATGACCCTTGGGCCGGCAAAACCGATTCTGGAAGAACGCATGCCGAACTGATAGAGTGAACACCCCAAAAAACTCGCCACAGGACCAGCGTAAGAATTGTTGTCATAGACAACTATATAGAGGCCACCGTTGTCATTATATTCCCTCACTGCAAAGGTGCATTTAGGCATCTGAACTACACCAAGTGTCCCTTCATGAATACGGATCCCGCCGGTGCTGTGTATGTAAGCCAAAAGAGGCCTTCGGGTAGTACCGGCCACATCGCATGCCCTTACGAACTTCTCTCCCTCGGCAGTTCCAACCGTCCCGCCCCTGAAGTTGCTGAAGAGCATGGCCACTACAAGCCTTAGCCCCCACACCTCGGCATCAAAGGTTATCATGCTGGAATTGCGACCGGTACGCTTAATGTCTTTCTTAAGACGGGCATTATAACCCTGAAAACCAAGTGGATTGCATGAGGCTATATGATCGTTGAATTCATGGACTGAATTTTTATCAAAAAGATTCTCAAGATACCACTGATACTCAAGTGGAAAATGGTGGCCGCAGTTGGAACACACTCCGCAGAATTCCCCATAGAGGTCAGGCACCCACAGGTCCAGACATCCATATTTTGAAGCATTGGGACAGGTAACAGTACAGTCTTCGTTGGCAAGCGGGCTGACGTAAGACTCCCACTCTTCTGCAAAAATCGATTTGCGCTCATCCGGCCCCTCGGAATGTACGACCCTAGCAGGGCGCTCCGGCTGGGGAAAAACAAAGTCATAGGCCGCCCTTACGGGTTCAGTGACCTTTCTGAGAAACACTGAACCTTCACTTGAGACCTCTTCTATTACTTTCTGAACGTTTCGGTGGTGCGGCCGCAGAAGGCCATACCTTAGATCGTAGTAAGTCTTGCTGACAAAAATCTTTGTCTTCCTGATCCCCTCGGTTAAAACATTTCTATTCTCAAGAAAATACCCCTTGCCCAACTCCATATACTTCTTGAGCCTGAATTCAAGGAGTCGTTCTATCTCAAGGTCTGTGAGATTCCAGCTGATGAATAGATCAAAGTCTTCCGGGACCTCCTTCCCCTCCTCTGCCTGCCTTTTCAAGGCATAGGCCCTGAAGGCCCGGAAGTTCTTGGTCTTCAGTACTACTTCGTCGGTAGCACGAAGCATCTCATAGCGAAGTCTGCGGAAAAAGGGGAAATCATCCCGCCTGGCTCCAAGGGGGGGCTCCCCTATAATGCGATCAACAGTTCCGAGTTTCAGGTTGTCTTCAGCAGTTATCTTTAACTGAGCGGCGCAGTGTTCAACAAGCTCTCTAGGGACCTTTTCACCCTCTCTTATTTTCCCTTCTATTGCAGCCGCGCCCTCAGGAGAAATGACCGAGTAATAGCCCCTTGAACCCATGAGCCTGAGACCTGAAACCCCTATTGCCTCAGCGCCACCGGAGCCACCTTCAGAGATAAAAGACACCATGGGGACCTTTAACTTTGCCATTACGTACAGATTGCGGGCTATCTGCTGCGCAGCTCCGGGGTAATCTTCAATGGGGTAGGATCCAGGGGTAAAAATATAGAAATGTATGGGAATGCCTTCGGTTTCAGCTACCCTCATATACCTCAGGGCCTTATCATTTCCCCAGGGCCTGGCACATCCTCCATTTCTGTATTCCTCTCCTCGACCCTTTTCATGACCTATGACCATGACTTGATGGCTATAGAGCTTGTTCTTGACTCTCCTCGATATGGTAGCCCTGGCGACCATTATCGCAGGATCAATATTACAGTCTCCCTCCCCGCCCAACTCGGTATAGGAGTCGTACACATTCTCCAGGATATCTATAAGGGTAAAACGCTGGGGGCTCCGGACGATATTCACAATCTCTGCAGGACTGAGCTTCTCAGCAACTCTATCCTCAAGAAAGGAAGCCCTGTCCTCGATCCGGTCGATTTCCTCAAAAAGATCCGCCTCTTTTATCTCAAAAAGAGACTGACGAAGCCCCTGGACCTGTCCAAGAAGATCACCAACATTGGACCACTCACTGTTGCCCTTGATATCAATAAGATATGAGATCCGATCAGCGAGTTGACTCAGTAACTTGCCGCTATCTGCCATATGTACCTGGTCTGTGCGCATTCATGTATTGTCGGTGATTAAAATTGAAGCACGTCATCAATCCGATCATTGAGGTATTCCAGATTAGTGATAATACTTTCGTCTTTGGCCCCTTTACCTTCTATAACAGTCCCTTTTTGAAACTGCCTGGCCCTTTCCTTGGCCTGTTCCGTATCCCGGCCCCAGATAATAGCAAGAGCAAAGTTGGGATCATACTCTGTGGGAATCTTATAGGGTATATCTCTGGGCACATGAGAATAAAGCCTCGCCCAGGGCTCGTCCGGATAATCAAAGCGTGTGATGGTACCACACCATGGTGCAAAACCTCTTTTGGTATCTTCAGCAACAATCCTCAACTCTATGCTGGTCCCTTCAAAGGATATATCTTTTTGAGTAAAACCCAGTCTATCCCCAAGGGCCACTCTTATCTGGTCCCTGATCAAATTTGGAGGCTCATTACTACCATTTAGCCTTGAAATGCACGCTGAAATCTCGTTTTCAACCTGTATGCGGGTATTGACCTCCATAAGGTAGGGACTGCCATCTCTGGATACTATCCACTCCCATGTCCCTATGTTGTCATAGCCCGCGTGTTTTGCCAGACGTACAGAATACTTCACGATCCGGTCCAGGACTGCCCTTGCATCAAAAGGATACTCACATACAGCAGGATCAAAGCCAGGAGCCACTTCTACCCTCTTTTGCCTGCCTGCACTCTGTATAGTGCAGTTTCTGGTCCCGAAGTGCACCACTTCACCATGGGAACTGCATAAAAGCTGAACTTCAAGGTGCTGATAATCTCTGAGACACTGTTCAATCAGGACTCCCTCATCCCCGAACTGTCGCTTGGCATAGTTCTGTATCCGCCGGTAGGTTCTCCTGAAGGCATCAAGGTGACTGACCTCTTCAATACCCATACCTCCACCACCGGCAGAAGCCTTTACCAGAATAGATGGATGCTGAATGCCCTGTTCTTTCTGGAGAAAAAAAAGCTCCTCCGCCACTCCTTCAGCCTCCAATTCATTATAGATCGATCCATCAGACCCTGGAATCACCGGCACATTGAGACCTTTTGCCAGACGCTTGGTGTTTATCTTACTGCCAAGATCCCTTATGACCTCCCATTTAGGGCCTATAAAGGTTAGAGGCCGGTTCCTCATGGCGGCCCTTCTGGCAAAACCATAATTCTCAGAAAAAAAACCGTACCCAGGATGAATAGCAGTACATTCAGCCTCATCCGCCACGGAGAAAATCTCATTGGGGTCCTTGTAGTTAGCTACGCGATAAGCCTTCTTAAAACCGCTTTCTTCCTGCTGCGCAATTCGAACGTGCAATGAGAATTCGTCCTCCTTTGTATATAGGACCACGTAATCCAGACCAAGATCCTCGCAGGCCTGAATAATGCGGATGGCGATCTCTCCGCGGTTTGCTATTAATACACGTTCCTTGCCCATAAAGCCCTTTCCTTTTCGCCGGTTTATACCGGATCAAACAGAATCGGTCAATTTAGTGATACATCTATAGAATACCCATTTTTTGATCAAGAGCAATAATATTAATCTCGACAATCCAGAGCGTTAACCTTTGATATTTCAAAGCCAATGACAAAAAAAAGCCCCGGAATGACAGGCATTCC
>WTCF01000116.1 GCA_013138705.1 Deltaproteobacteria bacterium | reverse complement strand
ATGCAGGCTTAATTTATAGCCTTTTTTATTTCAGGCATTATCCCGGAGTCATGATGGTGAGTGGCAGTTCCGACGGGGAATGGGTGGCAAGGTCCTTAAATAGTTGGGGGCAGATTCCAATACGTGGTTCTACGCACAAAGGAGGGCTTCTAGCTATCAAAGAGATGGCCAGGATAATGCGGCAGCAGGGGTGTAATGCCGGCATAGTGGCCGATGGCTCAAAAGGGCCGGCACGGATAGCCCAGAAAGGCGCGGTTGCTCTGGCCAGGGAGACAGGGGCCCCTATGGTGCCGACTGGTCTTGCTGCTAGGCCGGCCTTTAGATTTAAAAGTTGGGACCGTACGATCCTTCCATTTCCCGGGAGCAAAGTGGTCATCGTATGCGGACAGCCGATTTCAGTACCGCCGGACGCAAGGGGAATACGGATAGAGGAATTCCGAAGAAATCTTGAAGATAGCCTGAATGAATCAACCCGTATTGCCGAGGAGATTATAGGCTAAAGGTGAATCATGGATTTACATTTTAATTCCTTACATTTTAACTGGCTCGATATTCTCCTGGGGGGAATACTTGTTATTTTCGTTTGCCATAGCCTTTGGAGAGGTTTTAGCAGGTCATTAGCTTCCCTTCTTGGGGTAATATTGGGGTTTTGGGTGGCTATCCACCGTTTTCCATCCATATCATTAAGGCTTTCACCGTGGATACAGGATGAGATGTGGCGTTCTCTAGTTTCATTTCTATTAATATTTCTTTTGGTATATCTTATTTTTCTTATTGCCGGCATCATGGTTCAAAAGATGTTCAAGGCCCTCAGATTAGGTTGGATTGACAGGCTTCTGGGGGCTGTTGTGGGCCTTGCCAAGGGCCTGGTTTTGGCAGGAATCATTATATTTATGTTGACCATTTTTTTACCATCGAATAGTCCGCTTCTCAGGGAGTCATGTCTTTATCCGGCTCTGAGCCGAGTGGCACAGCAAATGGGATCGATGGTTCCCGGCCACCTTAAGGGTCGCTTTATGTTGAAGTGGAGAAAGTTTTACTCAGGCCAGGATAAGGGGCAGGGACAAGAGATTTAAGGCATTAGTGTTCTATCCAGTAGTTGGGAGACTCTTTGGTTATTATAACGTCATGGACGTGGCTTTCTTTTAGACCTGCAGGGGTTATGTGCACAAAGCGGGCATTTTGCCTGAGTTCTTCTATGGTTTTGCAGCCAATATACCCCATGCCGGCCTTCAACCCTCCGACGAGCTGGTAAATAGTGGCGGAAATCGGACCTCTATATGGTACCCTGCCTTCAATTCCCTCCGGAACCAGCTTTGCCTCTGTCCTGACACTTTCCTGAAAATATCGGTCCTTGCTGCCATCTTTCATGGCCCCCAGCGAGCCCATACCGCGATAGACCTTGTATTGCCGGCCTTGGTAAAGCTCCAATTCTCCCGGACTTTCATCCGTGCCGGCGAGCAGACTTCCTATCATGATGCAATGGGCACCGGCCCCTATGGCCTTTGTCAAGTCACCGGAAAATTTGATACCTCCGTCAGCTATGACGGTTTTCCCGTTTTTTTGTGCCACAGCAGCACAGTCATGGATAGCAGTCAGTTGTGGTACGCCTACACCTGCAATAACCCGGGTAGTACAGATGGAGCCCGGTCCTACCCCGACCTTTACGGCGTCAGAGCCGGCCTTAAACAGGGCCCCAGCAGCCTCTGCGGTTGCAATATTTCCTGCAATTACCTGGACATTGTGAAAGGTCTTTTTGATTTCGGATACCACATTGATCACGTTTTTGGAGTGTCCGTGGGCCGAGTCTATAACTACCACATCCGCACCGGCCTTGATCAAGGCCTCCACATGTGCCAGACAGCTTTCACCCACACCTACTGAAGCCCCAACCCTAAGGCGACCAATGTCATCCTTGCAGGCCATGGGATATTTCTTGATCTTTTCTATGTCTTTGATCGTGATCAGGCCTTTGAGATTTCCCTCGTCGTCCACTACCAGGAGTTTTTCAATACGGTGTTTGTGTAAGATGGCCTTTGATTCTTCAAGAGTGATCCCGACAGGGGCTGTAACCAGGTTTTCACTTGTCATTACCTCGCTGACTTTGAGATCCCAATTTGTTTCAAATCGCAGATCCCGGTTTGTGACAATACCCTTCAGTTTTTTTCCTTCCAATACCGGCACGCCTGATATTCTATACTCGCGCATTATCTGTTGTACATCCCAGATACGCTGATCCGGGGAGACCGTCACCGGGTCCACGATCATGCCGCTTTCAGACTTTTTGACCCTCTCAATCTCCCTTGCTTGGGCCTCAACAGGCATATTCTTATGGATAATGCCGATGCCACCCTCTCTGGCCATGCTAATGGCAGCTTGGGCCTCAGTGACCGTATCCATGGCTGCGCTCATTATGGGGATATTAAGACGGATTTCAGGAGTGAGCTGGGTAGAAATATCTACCTCTGTCGGCAGAACGCCGGAAAAAGCCGGTAGCAACAGCAGATCATCAAAGGTATAGGCCCCTGGTATTGGGTGGTTCAGCATGGTTATCAGACTCCTTTTCAATTAAACCTGTTAAAAGGCCAAGTAAAAGACCCCCATCGCTAACAGTCAACTCTTTGAATTCAGTTATATGTAATATTTCTCGAAATATTGCTATTCCTGCTAAGATAATATCTGCTCGTTTTGATTCAAGCCCGGATATACTCCTTCTTGAATGAATTTTCATGCCCGTTAGAAAGTTCCATAATTTATCAAGCTCTTGAGACACGAGGGCATATCCTCTTATCCGTTGAGGGTCATACTTTTTCATGCCTAGTGCCATGGCCGCCAATGTAGTAGCAGTTCCACCAACTCCTATTACAGCTTTGGGGGATTGGGGAAGTTTAGCAGATAAATCCGATAGCTTTTTTCTGATATGAAATCTGAGTTTTTCAAGTTCTTTGGGAAGCGGGGGATCTGTCCTGATAAACTCCTCTGTAAGATTCACAGCCCCAATATTAAGGCTCCAATTAAATAATATGTTGCTGTTCGTGGCCAATACAACTTCACTACTTCCTCCACCAACATCCACAACCAAAAAGGGGGTGCTTATGGCAGGTAATGTGGTCCGCACGCCCATGACCGATATAAAGGCTTCCTCGTCTCCTGATAATATCTTTATATTAAATCCTTCTGCCTCTGCCAGGTCCAAGAACTCTTCGGCATTTGCAGCGTTTCTCAGGGCAGCCGTGCCACAGACTATTACATCAGAGACTCTGAATTTATCAAGGACATTGCGGTAATTTCGAAGCGTTTCAACTCCCCTTTTTATGGCATTTTCAGCCAGTCTTCCATTAGCGGCAAGACCTTGGCCCAGCCTCACATTTTTAAGTTCGGATGCAAGGACTTGGGTCCTATTATCCACAATTCGGGCCACAGCCAGCCTGAAGGTCTGAGAGCCAAGATCAATGGCAGCTATTGTCTTTTTACGAAAATTTGCATCCATATACGCGAACATCACGGCATAAAAAATAAGTATTTGAATATATGGAGTATTCGCTTTTCATAATTTCTTGTGCATTTCTGAAAATATAACATATTGTTATTATTGATATTAATAATTTTAAAATTATTTTGTTTTTAAAAACATTTCTGTTATTATCACTGCCATGATAGTAATGAAATCAAAAAATCGGTTGGTTGCAAATATTAAAAGAGGCAGACCTCCATGGAAGAATCATAGTAAACATATATTTTGATTTGAATGCCCGCTAGTCTCCAGAGAGAATTTTCCAGGATTTGCCGAAAGCTGAAAGTGGTCCTGGAAGTTTTTTGGGATGGAATACCTGAATACATAGAAACTCTGGCTTTTTTCGAGATCACCAAAGAGCAATTAAAAAATGAAAAAGCTTGGATGGATCACCAGTTACTGCATTCTGATGATTGGATTGGTATCGCCCCTCTTGGGACAGCCTCTTCAGTCAAAAACTGCGGATGTAATTGAAAAATTAAATGCTGCTCTCGTTGAATCCATGAAAAAGGGAGATGAGCTTGGTTTTTCCGGGCGCTACAGGCTTTTGGAGCCTGTCATAAAGAACAGCTTTGATTTCCCGTATATAGTCAGAAAAGTTACTGGGAAATACTGGAAGGATATGGACGAAAACCAGCGAAAAATGCTCTTGAATAATTATGCTGTCTGGACTGTGGCCAAATATGCCCAACGTTTTCACCAATACAAGGGACAAAAGTTCGAAGTGGTTTCGGAGTCTGAATTCCGACCACAGGTCATGAGCGTTAGGAGTAACCTGGTAAAAGCGAATAAGGAAATAATAGAATTCAGGTATTTTCTGCTGGAAAATAAAGGAAGCTGGCGTATTGTTGATGTTCAGGTTTCCGGTGTCAGCCAATTGGCCATAAATCGTACACAATTCAAGCGAGTGCTGAAAGATAAGGGATTCGACGGATTAAATACAGGCTTAAAGGAAAAAGTAAAAGAGCTTTCCACAATTGAAAAAAGCTGATTGGGAACCCTATTACAGAGATCGTCAAATAGTTGAGTCGTTGAGTTGTTGAGTCGGAAAATAAATATGTTAAATCAGCATATTAGAGCTTCAACCACATCAAATGTCCAATTTCTATGCAAATCATATAAATCCAAATAATAATAACCACTTAACTAATCAACTACTGAACCACTTAACGAGGTCTGTATTAAAGATCCTGTTGTTTGTAGGGGTTATATATTTTCAAAAAAGCAGGGAGAACCAGGAGGGTGGATACGATCATGAAACTGATGCAGATGGTAAGCAGCTTGCCCAGGCTGGCGGTCCCAGCGTGATGAATAAAAGATAGTATGCCGAAGCTGATAATGGTTGTAAAAGCACTGAATAAGACGGCACGGGACGTACTGGTCTCCAGGACATGGGTGTCTAGTCCAAGATTGTCTCTTGTCCTGTTGACGATATGAATGCTGAAATCCACTCCGATTCCCAGTAAGAGTGGAACAATAATAATGTTGGTGAAGTTGAAAGGAATGTTGAGCAACACCGCCGCGGCCATTGTATAGAGTAGCCCCAGTAAGATAGGAAACATAACAAGTATTACCTCAACCCACCTTTTAAATACGATCCTCAAAAATAATGCAATTAACACGAAGGCGAGTATGGTTGCGGTTCTGAATGCAGAGGAGATTGTCCTGCCGGATTCTAAGATGATGACAGGTTTATCTGTGGCATCAGGTGCTATTGTCCGTACCTCCGTCACAAATTTTTTCAGATTATGGATATCGGTTATGTCGTTTCGTGGGAATACCTGGACCCGGTAAAGACCGTCATCAGAGACGTAGCGACTGGTTAAATCTTCAGGCAAGTCTGCAAGTTCAATTGTTTCTGCCTGCATTAAGTCGTTAAAATTTTCAAGAAGAATCTCAAGATTGGACAAGAGGCCTGTTGCAAGGGTCCCGAACAGGTCTTTTTCTTTCCCGGTATCTATCAGGAGCTTGTTGAAGCCTTGAATATTTTCGGCAAGACGAGTGAATGCCGAAATGTAGCTTTTGTCGTCTGTTGCGTCTGAGTTAATCTTCTCTTCCAGGACATAGTACAAATTTTCGAGAGCCTTCTTGTTCTGTTGAGGGGTGTATGAACCGCCTTGCTTCATCTTCGGTGCAGGGGGCATGATGAGTGCCATGTCGTTAATCAGGTCCAGTTTTTCGGTCTGGTTTTTCGGAATGAAATCATCAAGGGTGACCGCCGATTCAACTTCGTTTAGCTTTCTGAGCCGTTTCGCAAGATCCCGGGCCTCCTGCCTGTCAGATGCCATAACTGATATTGTCCACGGAGTGCTTTTGTCAGCCTTAAAAAGGCTGCGTGCGGTGACAACTGAATCTGTTGCCGGGTCCGAAAGGTTAAGTGGATTTGCGTCAAAAGAGATTCTGGGCATAATCGCAGCAGCGGCTATTCCGAAAGCAATCGCACCCGCAACAATCGGCATGGCGTAACCGTCAAGGAGTTTCGAAATATGCCTGCCCACGGAAAGAGCTAGATGGTTACTTTTTTGTGGGGGCATCAGATTCATCAGGGCGGGCAATACGGTAATGTTTGCCAGCAGATTGAGGAACATTCCGGTTCCGGCAATGAGGCCCAATTCTGAAGCGCCTACATATGCAGTAGGCACAAAGGCGTAAAATCCGATGGCTGTAGATATTGAACATAGTATGAGGGTATTGCTTACACTCCGGACCCCATCCAAGATGGCCTCAGGATTTGTCAGTCCTGAAGATCTAAATTCTTTATAGCGTAAACAGATCTGAATGCTGTAATCAATTCCGAGGCCTATAAAGAGAACCACAAAGGTGATTGATATCAAATTGAGACTTCCGATAAAAAGGACAGCAAATCCTACCGTCCAGACAAGGCCTGTGAGTAAAGTGAAAAGACTGGCAAACACAAGGCGGGCCGAACCGAGTCCTATATAGAGGATGATGCCGACCAAAACAAGGGAAACCAGGCCCGCGATTCCGATGTCCTTCCGAATACTGAGCAAGTCCTCATGATTGATGGCAAGTCGTCCGGTTAGATTGATTGTTATGCCGTTTTCTTCGTTAATATGAAGTTCATTGGCAACACTTCGAATTCTTTTGATTACCTTTTTGGCAGGTTGTGCCATACGGTAATCCAGAAAGGGCCGCGCAATAATGAATTGATAACCGGACGGGGTGTTTGTTTCCTGGTCAAGCATGAGTTCCTGCCAGGACATGCGGTGATTCGTTCCCTGCAGCACGTTCTCGAAGGCGTTGTTTAAGCGGTCAAATAAAAATAACAGACGTTGGTTGTCTTTGATATATTCATCATGTTCGTCAACCACCTTTTCGATTAATGAAAAGAGACCTGGCAGAGAGAAATCCTGTGATACCAGGGCAATGAAAGGCTGAACTTCGGATAGTCGGTCGGTCAGGTCCTCGAGTTTTTCCGGGCTCATATACATCAGTCCGTTCTTATGGAAAAAAGGGCCTCCACCCGGGGTATAGACTGATTTGAAAATGCTGCTGTCGTTGCGCAGATTCAGTGCCAGCAGGTCCCGTGCCTGCCTGGCCTGTTCGGGGGTGTCGGCTTCTATCACGACCACGATGGAGTCACGTAGGACAGGAAAGGCCTTGTGAAACGTTTTTCCGACCTTACGGAAGCGCAGCTCATCGGAGATCATTTCTGTGAGGTCGGTGTTTATCTTGAAATGCTTGACTGTAAGAGATGCCAGAACACCGGTCAGGCATATTGCCGCTGCCAACACTACAATTGAATGCTTCAGCACCCCACGTGTCCACCATTCCGGCAGACAGAGTCTGTAATTTCTCAAGTATCTGAACATTTATCACATCACTTGCCGGTAGATTGAGGGCTTGCCTGACGTCCCTCAACGACAAACCACCAGATCAATCCAGGAACTCCAACAACAATCTCACGAAAACGTTTGGCAAGCGCCAGGGCAAAGGCTTCTTCAGGACTGAGGCCTATCATAACACCGATAAAAAGGATTCCGCCGTCTTGAACACCCAGGCCGCCCGGAATGGCAAAGGCGGCGCTCCGGAATGCCGTGCTCAGACTTTCCAGAACCAGGGCCTCTTGTATGGTGACAGGGGAGCCCACGAAATAGAAAAACAGCCAGATTTCACCTGATTTTGCGATCCATCCTGCAAGTCGCCAGAATCCGCAGGAAACGAGTTTATTTTTTCGACTATAGGCGTCTGAAATATGTTGATCCAGGTTACGAGCACTTCCTATGAGGTCCGTTGTTTTCCAGCTTCTTAAGAGCAGATTAACACTATTGACACCAATGGCGAAGAGACCTGCCCTCTGGACTAAAATGAAACCTGAAACCGCCACTAATCCTGCAACAATCCCCATAACAATCCATGAATAAATGTTTTCCTTCTGTGATTCTTGTATCAGAAGAATCAGACCGGTTACAGTAAACAGGATTTGGGTGACAAGCCCGATTGTAAAATCCACAACCACAGTAGCACCTGCCCTGGCTCTGTCCACGCTGTTTTTTCCTATTAGCTTGGCACGCAGAAAATGCCCGCCTATTTGTGCCACCGGCAACAGTGTATTGAAGGCCTCGCTGATCCACCTGGCTGAAACGAGATTCGAGAATCGCGGAGTTATCTCCTTTTCAAAAAGCTTCAACCAGCCGAATGCATCTATTGTGATGGGTATGATACGGTAACCGACTATCCAGAAGAGCTTCCATTCGACAATTGATAGGATGGCGAAAACATCTGTGATACCTTGGCGGATGAATAACCACATAAAAAGAGTGAAGCCTATGAAAGAAAAAAGCAGGGTGATTAAACGACTTTTAGACATCTTTCAAAATTTAGGTCCGTTTGCTGAAGCACAAAAGAGTTTATCTTTTTTATAACCGTTGTGTGGAGATTTTCCACCATCAATCCTTGACAATTTTACAGCCTTTGGCCATATTCAACAAAATTTGAATACAAATAGACGACTCTATCTCACCTGCCCTTGCCATTGGGCACTTTCCATGGATCTTATAATTTACTTACATGTATTTTCATTACCCCACTCTGTTTAAGATATTACGCCTGTCATTCTCAAGACAACACTTTTCACTACGGCATGCGTGTCTTACGTTCGTTTTTCTTATTCCATTTCTGATCCTGCGTACATTTGTGTGGTTAATACGCCTTCTTGACCACATATTTTTTCCCGGTTTTCGAAAACAATCCTTGCGAACACCGGTTTACATCATTGGCAATCCCCGCAGCGGAACCACATTTACCCATCGTCTGATGGCATTGGACCGGCAGTTTTCTTACCTGAAGCTCTATCAGACGATTTTTCCTTCTGTGATTTGTTATAAGTTCTTTGGAGCGGCAGGTAAAATCGACCGGATGTTTGGCAGTCCTGCAGCAAAATTACTGAACGGAGTCAGCAGAAAGGGATTCAAGGGTTGGGAAACCATTCATCAAACCGGGCCTGAAAAGGCTGAGTCCGATGAGATGTTTTTCGTTTATGCCATGCTCAGTCCCTTGTTGGGCCTCCTGTTTCCGTATTTAAAAGACTTGGATGAGGCAACCTTTGTTGATCTTATGCCGCACAAAGAGCGGCAAAAACTAATGTCTTACTACAGGGACTGTCTGCAACGACACATGTATGCCTCCGGACCGGACAAAATACTTCTCCAGAAAGTCGCTCTTATTGCCGGACGTCTACAGTCCATTTACGAACTGCTGCCGGACATTCATATTGTGCATTTAGTCAGGCACCCCTATGAATCCATACCGTCTCTGGTCAGTATGTTTGATGCGGCATGGAAGGCGCTGGATCCTTACGCCAGAAAGGATGCCCGGGCCAACCGGGAACTGGCTGATTTAACCTGCCGGTATTATTTACATCTGTATGAATTTAAAAAAAATCTCCCAGAAAATCAGTTTATCGAAGTACGTTACGAAGATCTGGTTTCTGATCCCCACAGGACAATATGCGGGATCTATCGGGCACTTGGCATGGAATTAAGCCATGGATACGAGGAGGTCCTTGAAAAAGAGACCTCGAAGGCCAGGCGATACAAGAGCAGGCACCATTATTCCCTTGAGTCATTCGGCCTGAATAAAGACACCATATACCGAAACCTCAAAACCATTTTTGAGGCTTATGGTTTCAAGCCATAGGCAGCGTTTTCAGCCGTTTTTTTCCTTCGGATTCCAGAAATTTATTGTGCCAGTTCACGGCATCCCTGATGGTTTCATCCAGCGGGCGTGGTTGGTGCCCCAACGTTTCCCACGTCCAGGTGCTGTTAAATTCGAGTGAACGCTTGCATAGCTTAACTCCGGTAATTGAACTTTTCGGCTTCTTGCCCGTTACGATGCCTAGATAATGTTCCATATAGCTCCAGGCCAATGCTACCGGATATGGGATTTTAATTTTGGGGCATGTCACGCCGCTTGTCCTGCTCAGATGCTGGAAAAACTCGTAGAGGGTGAGGTTATAGGCGGACAGTATATATCTGCATCCCGGCCGGCCATGTTCTGCAGCGAGGCGGTGCCCTGTGGCCACGTCCCGTACATCAACGAAATTGAGCGTACAATTGATGTAACCTGGAGTTTTCCCCTGGAGGAAATCCGATATCATTTGCCCTGGGGGGGTTAAATTCCTGTCTCCGGGACCTATGGGCAGTGTAGGGCATACAGCGACCGCTGGAAGACCATCTTTTGCAGCCCTGAAAACGGCCTGCTCAGCCAGCAATTTTGAGCGGCAATATGGACCAATCATGTCTTCCATGCGCGGCTGAATATCTTCCGTGATTGGTTTTTTTCTGGAGGGGGTGGCAAGAATTGACTCGGTACTGGTAAAAATAAGCCGTTTTGTGCCTGCCTGCCTGGCTGTCTTGAGTACGTTAATAGTTCCTTCGCGGTTGGTACGGTCAAAGGACTTGGGATCTCTGCTCCATAGCTGAGGAGTGCCACCCAGATGATAGACTGTACTGCAACCGTCCATGGCAGAAGATAGCTGACTGAGGTTTAAGATGTCCCCGCGTACCGCTTCATCAGGTTGATATGTTTCGTCTTCAGGAAACGGATTCAGGTCGTACACCCTTACCCTTTCTCCCCGTTGAACTAGTTCCATGACAAGGTGACTACCTATAAAACCGCTTCCCCCGATTACAAGATTCATTGAATTCTTTGGCATCCTTCACGACAGGTCAAGAGTAGTTTACATTTTGTTGATCTTATGTTTTGGCAGTGAAATTTGAAACTGGAAACTGGAAATTGGAAAAAATGCAAAGATGTAGATGCATTACCTAATTTCAAATTTCCAGTTTCGACATCGGCATTTAATTCGACAATACACGCTTTTTCGTAAAAAGTGTAAACTGGTGAATGAAAGATGCCAATGACAGCCTCATTTTTCAACATTATAACTACCTACATTTCTTTATTAATTCCGCCCGATGCTGGGTATAGGCATCCCTGAAGAAAATATATGGGTCAAAGGCATCCCTCTTGAGGTCGTCATATTCTTCCGGATTGATTGAAACGTAATTGACAATATCTACCGAAAATATAATGAGCTTGTCTCGAAAGGTAATGAAATAGTTCTGAGGCAACGTAAAATACCCGGCAAAGGTCCCGATTCCGTCCCTTGCGCTGGATGGGCCAATCAACGGGAGGACCAAGTAAAATCCATGGCCTATGCCATAATGTCCCATGGTTTGGCCAAAGTCAGCCTTTTTTGTTCTTATGTCCCACCAGTCCCTTGCAGGATCGAAGAGACCGCCTAATCCTAATGTAGTGTTTATAACAAGGCGGGTAATTTCGGTTCCTCCATCCTTAAAGCGTCCCTGCAGCAGACAGTTAGCGAAGCTAATCGGCGCCTTGCTGTTATTCATTGCACGCCCAAGGGCCACTCTCAGGTCCCTGGGAAGAACAAATGAAAAAACCTTGGACACAGGTTTGAGAAAATAATAATATAATTTGTCGTTTATCTGAAACATTACACGGTTAAAAGGTTCTAACGGATCGGCGATAGGCTCGATTTCTTCTTCAAAAAAGAGAGCTTCCTCCCAATCTTCGACAAACCTTTCGCTGTTCTTCTCTTCGACGACTTCAGGATAGGATTTTTGGAATGCTGAGCCAGGTTCAACCAGAGGGACCTGAGACGGCGATATCTGGTCTGCATGGACACAGACTGTTTGAATAAGAAGCAATATGCATATAGGAAATATACAAATAATTCTCATCTAACCATTCTCTCTCTGCAGATATCCGTAACTCCGGCTTAAGCCATTGACGTATTCAGTGGTGGGGTATGGGAACAGAAGCTTTATGCCTAACTGATGCTGACAAAAAATTGCTTTTAACGATCTGGGGGAATGGCTTTTCCAAATAGCCTTATTTAATTCATATTTTATCACGATTTTAAACCATCAGTCAACGATTTGGTGTAAATATCCGGATATTTCATATTTCAAGCCGCCGTTGAGAATCCGGTTTTGCTATAGGCCCTGCAGGCCTTTGACCAGAAAGACCGCATGGCTGATAAAGCAAAAAAATGTTCATCTGGATGGTCTGGATAAGCATCACGATCATACAGTCTGCCACAAGGGAGCCTTTAAAAAGGCTACGGAAGCCATCCGCAAGCTGGTAGCGGCCGGTTTCCGGTCGTGAGTTGAAGAGGACACCGATTGGAACCGGTACGGGGTAGGACGTGACCCCCCGCTGTGCCGACTGCATGCTCCACTGCGGTTATGAAACTACTCAAAATCCAATATCTAACCGTACAGGTGGAAATTTGTCCACTGGAGCTTATGCAAATGATTCTATTGTCCGTAAAGTCTAATGAAGTGTTCGGCAGAATTGTCAAAAAAAGAAATTCCATTTAATGATGACAGAGATCGTCAAATAGTTGAGTCGTTGAGTCGTTGAGTCGGAAAATAAGTATGTTAAATCAGCATATTAGAGCTTCAATTGCATCAAGTGTCCAATTTCTATGCAAACCATATAAATTCAAATAATAATAACCACTTAACTAATCAACTACTGAACCACTTAACGAGGTCTGGATGAAGTACAACATCCTGATAGTTGAAGACAATCAAAAACTGGCAAGCCTTTTTCAAGAGGCCTTGGGTGATGAGTATGATACACATCTGGCTTTTAATTTGAAACAGGCTAAGGCCTGTTTTGATGGTATCCACGGCCTTTTGTTGGACCTACAGCTTCCTGACGGCGAGGGGCTGAGTCTTATCAAGCCTGCTCGGCAGATAAATCCTTCCTGTGTGATAATCGTGGTTACGGCCTATGGCACTATCCAAAAAGCAGTTGAGGCTTTAAAGTTAGGGGTCACGGATTTCCTGGAGAAGCCCGTGGATCTTGAGGCCCTTGTTCAACGCTTTCAGAATCTGTTTCCATTGCAGGGAATCAAAGACCTTGTGGCTGAATCAGCCAAGATGGTTGAGGTGCTGCAAATGGCAGACCGTGTAGCTTCAACACCTTTTCCTGTTCTTATTACGGGAGAGACTGGAACCGGCAAGGATGTGCTGGCTCGTTATATTCATCAGCAAAGCGGCCGGAAAAAATTCATAGGGCTCAACTGTGCAAGCGTGCCTCAGGAATTGGCAGATTCAATGCTTTTTGGTCATTTAAGGGGTAGCTTCACAGGGGCAATCGAGACACGCAAAGGCCTTCTTTCTGCAGCCGGAGGAGGAACTCTTTTTTTGGACGAGATTGGAGAACTGCCGCTTTCTCTTCAGCCGAAGCTCTTGAGGTTTTTAGACTCTGGTTGTTATCTGCCATTGGGTAGCAGTCAGGAATCAAAAAGTGATGCCAGGATCATTGCAGCAACAAATAAAGACCTGGAAAAGGCTATAAAAGAGGGCTCTTTCAGGAAAGATCTACACTTTCGTCTTGCAACCTTTCCTATTCACATTCCGTCCCTCAGGGAGAGAAAAGACGATATTATTCCCCTGGTTAACCATCACCTTGAAAGGGTTGAACAAATGCTGGGCCGGAGGGTCTGTTTGTCAGATAGTGCAAAGGAACTTCTTCTGGAATATTATTTTCCAGGAAATGTAAGAGAGCTTTTTAATTTATTGGATCGAACCGCACTTCTGACAGGAGGCAACATTACTGATAGTGCCCTCAGATCGTTTTTAAGTCCTCCTTCTGAAGATGAGCCGGTGCCGGGTGATTTCTGGTCGGAAAGCAGGGGCCATGTCTTGAAAAGGGAAAAAGAACTCATAGATGCGGCCCTGGCAGCAACTGGGGGAAACAAGGCCGCTGCAGCCCGCGCCCTTAAGGTCAGTTACAAGACCCTCCTTAATAAGATGAAAAAATTAGGCTTATGATGCCACTATAAAAGCTGATTTGTAGCTGTTAACACTCCTTGGCAGGGAGTAAATAATTACGTTGATTGACATAGGATGGGTTGAACGGTACATTGAAACAGAATTTATGATCTGTCATTAATATATGGCAGTCTTTCTTCTAGGAGAGGGATAGAGGATGTTCGGGTTAGGGATGCCTGAGTTGCTGGTTATTTTGGTTATAATTCTCGTCATTTTTGGTGCTGGTAAGCTGCCAAAAATCGGTGAGGGCCTTGGAAAGGGTATCAGCAATTTCAAGAAGTCCATAAAGGAGAATGAAGAGACTGGGGACGATGTCAGCCAGGACGAAAAGACCGGATCGTCATCCGGCCATGAAAAATAACGACCTTATGAAGGCTGACAATAACTCCGAAGTATAGATCCCGGGACCTGAATCCGTTCTATGAAAGCATCATCCTCGACCTATCAAGATACTTCAATCTGGCGTTTTTTTTCGTCGGTTCGTCTGGCTGTATTTCTTTTAATTGCTCTGGCCATAACCTCTATTGTCGGTACTGTTATACCCCAGGGAGAATCACTTCAATTCTATCTGGAAACATACGGCCCCAGCTTTTTTCGAATCATAAAGGTCCTTAATTTAAATGATACTTACCATTCCTGGTGGTATCTGATCTTACTAGGGCTTTTTAGCACTAACCTGGTGGTCTGCACCCTGAGGCGCTTGCCGTTTACGCTTAAACTTTGCAGGAGAGACAACCTGTCCGTGGATTCCGGGCGTCTGTTAAAGATGCCTTTTAAAAAGGACTGGGAAATAAAAGAGGAACTGGATAATGATTCCACTCAGTCAATCATCTCAGCATTTAAAAAGGTCGTTGGCAAATTCCATGAAC
>WTCF01000006.1 GCA_013138705.1 Deltaproteobacteria bacterium | reverse complement strand
AAATAGTTTTTATCATTCTCTACTCGAAAGAACAGGTCGAATGGAATTTCAAAATTGTATCAGAAATAAGTATGGAAAGTGTGATATTCCGTCCAATACGATCAAAAAAATAAAAGACGGATTACAGAAATTGGATCTCGAAGTTGAATACTACCCCTTTCAAGTATCGGACAACATTTATTGGGGACGAGTATGGATTGATTCAATAAGGATAGTCTGTAATGGGAAAGGCATTACCCCTGAGCTTGCCGAGGCCAGTGCATACGCAGAACTGGCTGAACGCCTCAGTGCCGGGCTGTTCTATCCGGTCTTTGAAGAGCAGGTAAGGTTTAACGTTCCGGACCTTTACAATGAGGAAACTAACAGATTTCTGAATTATGAATGGATGGAAGGATATATTTATTCCCACCAGGATGATCTGGAAAATCCTCTTAGAATAGAAGATCTGCTGGCAAATGAAAAACATCTGACACACAAGGATATTGAAGATTTAAAAAACTGCAGAATGGCCGGACATTGGGTTGACGGTTTTTCAATAGTCCGCGAAGAGACAGTAAAAGTCCCTGTTAATTTTGTTTCTTATATTCACGGATCAAACGGAATGGCGGCAGGAAATACCATTGAAGAGGCGATGATTCAGGCCACATGTGAAATATTTGAACGTTTTTCCCAAATACAGACAATCAGGTCTGAAAAAATCATACCCTCAATTGATCTCGATTCTGTAGAAAATGAGACCATAGGGGATATGATTAAATTCTATCAGGGAAAGAATGTTGACGTAATAATCAAGGATCTTTCCCTTGACGGCCTGATACCCTGCATAGGCGTCCTGTTTATAAACAACAACCTGCGTACTGATCGCCTTGAACATAGGATCTTGATACCGGGCGTATCCTTCAATCTGGAGGAAGCCCTGACAAGGTGCTTTACAGAAAGCATGCAGGGCAGGGAAACCCTGTTAACTCCCCGTCCTGAGCTGGACAGACCGGTTGTCCATAGATCCAAGGTTAATGACTATTATATGTTAATGAAATGCAGTATTTCTCTGAAAGATATCTCTTTTCTGGATCAAGGAGAAACCAGGACTTATAAGAATATCAAGATCAACGATGTCCTCAGTGAAATTGAGGAAATCAAAAGGGTATGTGAGGCATTCAATACTGATTTTATATTATTAAACCACACCCATCCGGTATTAAATTTCCCAGTGGTAAGAGTAATAATTCCACGAATTTCTGATTTTTTACCTTTTTTAAGACAGGACGTCCTTGTATCCGGGCCGACAAGACCTTCCGCTACGTGGCGCGGAGAAGAATTCAAGAAGATAATGCAGAGCTTTTTTGCCTGAAGTTAAAGATAAAGGTTGAAGGCTGAAGGCTGAAAGATTAAAAATTAAAAAGCTGTCGCAATCAACCCCTTTCAGCTCTGCAAAATCAAGGCATTATGTATTTCTGCTCGTACTTCGGCACCCACCACCGTATGAAGTTGTAAGTTATACCGGCAGGAGCAGGCTCAATACCCTTGAAACGCTTGTGGATCACTGGAAGGGCCATTGGAACGTAAAGAAAAGTATAGGGCTGATCCTCAGCCAGTATCTCCTGGATACGCCAATATATTTTCTTACGTTCATTGCGGTCAAAGGTCCTCCGCCCCTCTACAAGGAGGCGGTCCATTTCAGGGTTCTGGTAACTGATAAAGTTCAGCTCCTTTCCGCCTGTCTTTGAGGAATGCCAGATATCATAGATGTCCGGGTCCTGTCCCAATGTCCAGCCCAGTATTACTGCCTCGAACCGCCTCTTGTCTATAAAGTCGTTGATAAAGGCTGTCCACTCAAGGGTCCTGATCTTCATCTCTATCCCGATCTGCTTGAGCCTGTACTGAATAATCTGGGCTGTTCGATCCCTCAGAGGATTACCCTGATTGGTTATGGCCGTGAATGAGAATGGTCTCCCTTCCTTATCCAGCCGGCCGTCTCCATCCCTGTCCACCCAGCCTGCCTCGGCAAGCAAGGCTGTTGCCCTTTTCGGATCATATGGATAACGTCTGACATCCGGGTTGTAAAACCATGTATCGGGTTTATACGGGCCGGTTGCCTTCACTCCATATCCCAAAAGCACTCCACGGATTATTTCATCCTTATCTATGGCATAGGCAATGGCCTGCCTGACTCTTTTGTCTGTAAAGAGAGGGAATTTTAAATTGTAACCAAGATACGTATACGAAAAGGAGAGATAGCGATATTTGTTAAAATTTATCTCGAAAAACAGGGTACTTGCCTGCCTTTCGTATTGGATCGGAGATAACCCCATCCAGTCAAGACCTCCTGATTTCAGCTCAAGGAACATGGTAGCCGGGTCAGGTATTATTCTCATTATATAGCGGTCGAGATAAGGCCGTCCTTCAAAACATGCGGGATTTGCCTTCAGCTCTATGCGCTCCTGAGTCTTCCACTCTGAAAGGCTGTACGGACCCAGGCCGACAGGATTTCGTCCAAGGGGACTCTTTGTGATGTCCTTTCCATCCAGCAGGTGCTTTGGCAGCACAACCAAATTCCCCCAGGAACTCAGGGCAGGGGCAAACGGCTCACTGTACGTCACTTTAAAGGTATAAGGGTCAGGTGCTTCGGCATTTTCGACCTCCAGAAAATCACCCGCATAGGCAGTCGGGGTACCTGGAGCTGTGATGGTCTCAAAGCCAAAGAGCACGTCCTCCGAGGTAAACGGCTCACCGTCTTCCCATTTAACTCCCTTCCTGAGCTTAAAGGTGATGGTGAGTCTGTCAGGAGAAATTGTCCATGACTCAGCCAGATCACCAACCAGGTTGAGATCCTTGTCGTATTTAACCAGGCCGTTATAAATAAGGCCTGCGATCTGGTGCGACGTGGCGTCAGAGGCCAGCATGGGAACCAAAGTAGTGGCGTCCCCGATGGATCCCAAGACAATGGCATCGCCGTAGTCCGGCTCGGACGCGTAGGAAAGGTGGAAGGTGGAAGGTAGAAGGTGGAAGGGAAAAAGTGAAAGGAAAAAAACCAAGAAAAGAAGGAGATGAAAAGACCGAAGTCGTGAGATGTGGTAAGGAAAAATCACGCTTAACCTTCCACCTTCAGCCTTCCACCTTCTACCTTCCACCTTCTACCTATTTCCTTTCCTTTCCCTAAGGCCCTCAACACAGCTATACGGCACCCTGAGTCCTCCTGTGCCTCTTCCAACCATTATTTTTGGCTTGGCCTTGCCATGATAGTCGCTACCGCCGGTGGGGACCAGATCATACTTCTTGCAAAGCGACAGGGACAGATTGATTAGCTCCTTGCTATGCATGCTATAGTAACATTCGATGCCGTCAAGACCTTGCTCTGTCCACTTTGCTACAAGCTCATCCAGATGTGCGGGAGTTCCAAATTCAAGTGACATGGGATGGGCCAGGACCGCCAGACCTCCGGCCTTATGTATGGTAGTTATTGCCTTTTCCGGACTGAGGATGGACTTTGGAACATAAGCAGGGGCGCCCTTTTTCAGATAACGGACAAAGGCCTCATTCGTGGATTTCACATAACCTCGATTTACCATGGCCCTTGCAATGTGCGGACGGCCGATCTGCCCCCCTTTGCCCATTTTCTCCAGCTCACTCTGAGATATCGGACAGCCCAGGTCCTTAAGACGTTCCAGAATCAAAGGATTTCGCTTAGCCCTTGCGGATTGGACCTCTTTCAATACCTCGTTTAATGCAGGTGAACCCGGATCAAAGAGATAGGCCAGGACATGCAGGGTGCCATGTGATATCCGAACGCTCAGCTCCACACCGGGGAGTATCTCTATTCCAAGTTTCTCAGATGCCTCAAGGGCCTCTGGAAAACCTGCCACAGTATCATGGTCGGTGACCGCAATTGCGGCAAGACCTGAATTTACGGCAAGCCGTATTACTTCAGCAGGTGAATCAGAACCGTCCGATGCCGTGGTATGTGTATGCAAATCGCAATATTTCATTTGAACCTCTGAACCTCTGAACCCATTAACGGTTACTTCCATGGAACATGATATACTGAATGGCTGTTCGGTTAAATAAAAAAGTGTAAGCGTTCACAAGGCACCGCATCTGCTTTGTTGTCGGGCACTTGAAGTACAGGGAGTACGTCTGCGTGCCCTCCGCCTCGCATCTGCAGCACCCTGTAAACGCTTACCGATTTTACATACAGCATGTTGGTATCTTAGCAATAGCATTATACTAAATCTTGTATATGATTTCTGTTTTGCTGTATTTTTACAAAATCATTAATTTATTAACGGAGAGAATTCCCTGTTTTCAGACAAAACTCAAGGAAATAAAGAAAGAACTGCCTGAATCTTAACTGATATTTTGGGGTTGACAAATGAAGTAAAAAGATATTATACAGATTCCCAGTTGTAGAATTTTTTTGTAATTTGCCGAATGATGATTCATTTTTTTGTGTTGGTACTGTTTTGAGTGCCAAAAAGGGATACGTTAGTCTATATTCCTTAACTGAAATTGCTGTTAAAAACATTCTATTTAAGGAGGGAGAATTAAATGGCAGATCTTAAAAAACATGATACTCCTTTGCTCGATGAGCTAAAAAAGGGGCCATTTCCGAGTTTCGTTGATGACCTGGAGACGAGGGCTGAGAGCGGCGTCCAGTGCTGCTACGATCTTCTCGGGCAGTTGGAGCTCTCTTATGTGCACAAAGAGACACACTGGAAACATGGTGGTATTGTAGGTGTCTTTGGATATGGCGGCGGGGTTATCGGGCGTTACTCGGACGCCCCGGAACAATTCCCTACCGTTGCCCATTTTCACACCCTCCGTGTCAATCAGCCGGCCAGCAAGTTTTATACTTCCAAGTTCCTGCGCAAGCTCTGTGATATGTGGGATCACCGCGGAAGCGGCGTAACCAACTTCCACGGCTCAACAGGCGACATAATCCTTATCGGGACCTCAACCGCCGAACTGGAGCCCACTTTTTACGACCTGAGCCACCAGTTCGACATGGACCTGGGTGGATCCGGATCCAACCTCAGGACGCCTGCATGCTGCATGGGCAAGGCCCGCTGTGAATGGTCCTGCCTGGATACACA
>WTCF01000044.1 GCA_013138705.1 Deltaproteobacteria bacterium | reverse complement strand
TTTTAAGGTCCCGAAAATCAATACCCACGTCTATTTTATTCAGCTTTTCAGCCCTGACCACGACCTCTACATCCCAGTTGTGGCCGTGAAGATGTTCACAATTTCCGGGATAGTTTCGGAGGTAATGGGCGGCTGAAAAATGTGTCCTGATAAATATATCAAACATCTCTTTTGCCTATTGAGCATTCTCTCCGGCCGAATAGCGCAGTCCCGATACGCACCACAGTGGCCCCCTCTTCTATTGCTGTTTCAAAATCCTGAGACATTCCCATAGACAGTTCCCTGAGCCTCTGACTATGCCCCAACCTGGCATTCATCTCATCCCTCAACTCACGAAGGGCCCTAAACCACGGCCTTAATGACTCTGGTTCCGGCTCCCAGGGAGGCATGGTCATCAGACCGCAAATATCAATACCGGATAGTTCTGCAGCCTCTGTGAGAAAAGCCGGAAGCTCTTCCGGAGAAAGGCCCGATTTCCTGGGATCTTGTGCCACGTTTACCTGGACGTACACTGACAATCTTTTTCCTGCTGCCTTTGCGTGGCGATCGAGGGCACGGGCCAGCTTCATATTATCCACAGTTTCTATACAATCAAACAACTGCACTGCCAGCTTGGCCTTATTTCTCTGTAAGTGCCCTATAAAGTGCCATTTGGTCTCATGATAAAGGTCCCCCAGGGACTCACGCTTTTTTACTGCCTCCTGCACATAGTTCTCCCCAAAAAGCCTTTGGCCTGAGGATATGGCCTCACGTATTCTGTCCATAGACACTGTCTTGGTAACAGCGAGCAGGCGCACATCTTCCGGACGCCTGCCGCTCCTTTGTGCGGCCTCGGCTATCCGGGACTTCAGCTCTTGCAGATTTTGCTGGATCATATGCTCAATTAAATTTCCGTTATTCTGTCATACTATGCGGTCTCTTAACTTTAAGACCTCCAGCTCCATAAGATACTTGATTACCTTATCTACGGGAAGTCCAACTACGTTTGAATACGAACCTTCGATCCGCTCCACCATAAATGCCCCGATACCCTGGACAGCATAACTTCCAGCCTTGTCCATGGGCTCTCCGGTTACCACATAGGCCCTTAAGACATCGGGGTCCTGTTCAGCCAGCCATACAAAACTACTGGCTGAAAACTCAACCGTGATCTGCTTTTCCGACCACACCATACAACATGATGTTATTACTTCATGTGATCGTCCAACCAGCCGGCTCAACATATCCAATGCATGGTTTTCGTCTCTGGGCTTTCCAAGTATTTCCCCATCCAGTACTACAATGGTATCTGCACCCAGGCTCACGGCATGTGGATATCTTTGAGCAACATCCAGGGCCTTCAGCCTGGAATTCAATTCCGCATATTCCAGTGGAGACTCTCCGGGTCTTGGGACTGTTTCTTGAGACTCACTGGGCCGGACTACGAAATCCAGACCCAGCCCGGACAAAAGTCGCTGTCTTCTGGGTGAACCGGACGCAAGAACTAGGGCGCAGGTAGTCTGAAAAGGTCCCGGGCATTGGCGCTTGTACATCGAGCAATCTCCTCTAAGGGCACCTCTTTGATCCTGGCGATCTCCTCTGCGACATGGACGACCCGGGCCGGCTCATTCGGCTTGCCGCGGTATGGGACCGGACTCAAAAACGGAGAATCGGTCTCGATGAGCAGGCGCTCCAATGGTACATAGCGCACAACCTCTTTGACGACTTCTGCCTTGGGAAAAGTGACAACACCGGTTACGGATATGAAAAAACCCAAATCCAGGACCTTTTTTGCCACCTCCACATCACCGGAGAAACAATGCATCACGCCCCTTAAGGTCCCCGCAGCCTCTTCACTCAACATTTCAACAGTCTCTACATGTGCATCCCTGTCATGAATTATAATAGGCAGATCAACTTGTCCGGCCATTTGGATCTGTTGGCGAAAGACCTTGCGCTGAATGTCCCTGGGCGAATACTCCTTGACAAAATCAAGCCCTATTTCACCCCAGGCAACCACATTCGGAATAACAGCAAGCTCCAGAAGCTCTTTATATACCTCGTCTGAAGCCCCTTTTGCATCGTGGGGATGAATGCCTACGGCAGCAAAAACCTGAGGAAATTGCTCTGCCAGCTCAAGACTCTTTTTTGAACTCGCCAGATCTATTCCTATAGTAATGATTTGACGGACCCCGGCCTTCTCCGCCCTGCTGATTGCCCCAGGCTGATCCTCGGACAGGGGTGGAATATCAAGATGAGCGTGTGTATCTATGAAATCCGGACCGGGAAAAATATTCATGGCAGTCTCTGACTTAAGCACTCACATCAGGAAGGGTAATACTTACGTTTGTACCCCCAAGCTTGTTTCTGATCAGACACATAAATCCGCCATGTAACTCAATTACCCGTTTTGCCAAGCTCAGACCCAGGCCCAGCCCGTGGGTCTTGGTAGTAAAGAAAGGCTCATCTGCCTTGTTCAGGTGCCCCTTGGCCATTCCAAGTCCTGTATCTGTTATCTGAATCTCAACATTTCCTTCAGGTACGGACACTGAAACTGTCAACATTCCGCCCTCCGGCATGGCCTCCACAGCATTCTTAAGTATACTTAAAAAGGCCTGCTGGATGTATATGCGGTCAAGAAAAAGCACCGGCTCAAGATCAGGAAAATCAACATTTAATGTTATGTTGTGTCTATCCAATTCTGACTGTAAAAGGGCCAGAGAGGCCTTTATCAGATCGCAAACCCTAACCAGTTCCGGATTCAACTCAGGGACCTTAGCAAAATCGAAAATCGCAGCCAGGGTCTTTTCCACACGCTCACTTTCTCTGACCATGGTCTCGGCATAATTAGTTAATTCAGAGTCCTTGAGTTTTCTCTTAAGGATTTTGGCCATGCCCCCTATTGTTGCAAGGGGATTTCGTATCTCATGAAGTAATTGGTCAG
>WTCF01000013.1 GCA_013138705.1 Deltaproteobacteria bacterium | reverse complement strand
CTCTGTCAACAATGCCTCAAGCTGCCTGATTCCTTCCTCATTCACCTTGAAGGATCTGGCCTGCCCAAGGAGGCTACCTGCCAAAGGCGAGCAGGCTTCTTCCGCATCCGGAAGCATCTGTCTCCAGTGGGTAATATCAAGTTGCAGGTCCTTTCCGGCCTTAAGCAATGACTGGGTTGGGACAAGGACATCGCCCAGAGCCCTTTCAACCTCCTCGTACTTGGATTCAAGCTTTTTAAGCCTGGCGATCACCCTGGAGCGGGTACCGTACCGGGCATCCAGATGGCTTTGGGCGGTGAGAGCCCTTTCCACCCTTTCCAAGAGGTCTTTACTTCCACCTTCTTTCATAGAGTCTTTCCACAGTTCTTCCTCGCACATGTCACAATTACAGAACTCCCGGTAAAAACCAGCGACCCTTGCTCCAACCTCTGACTCCATTTCAGTCTCATAGGCCTTTATACGCCTTGACTGCTCCTTCAATTTATCCTTAAATTTACTGATAGAGGATTCCTGTTCCAAACACTTGGCCTCAAGCTCCCCGATTCCGGCCTCCAGCTTTTTTCTTGCCTTTTTTTGTTTTACTTCATCCTGCTCTGTCCTCTGCAGCTTGGCTGATATCTCTTCAAGCCTGATTTGCAGGTTTTCCAGTGCCTCTGTCTCGGAAGGATCTCTAAACTCCTGAGACCCTAGGAGCCCTGAGAACTCAGCCCATGCCTCCGGCAATAATTCCTTGGAACCGGTCAATTCTCCTGTCCACATGGACCTTGTCTTTAAGGCCCTCTCACCTCTCCTGGCCAGACTCAGACGGTCGTCCAGGGCAAATGCAACAGCTAAGGCAGGGTCCCCGGTTCCCCTTATGAGTTCTCTCCAGTTGATTTCCAGCCAGATCTCGTCGTGTGCGTCAATGACCTCCGCCCACCTGAACCACCTGCCATGCGGAAAGGATAGGATGAAAAAGGCGCTCCTTGCCCACCTTGAGGACACAAGAAGTGATGCAAGCCTTGCTGAAACGGCCTGCTTGACGCCGGCCTTTTTTATTGAATTAGGGGAAATTCTGAACCCGGAGAGTACGGCCTGGCCTTCCGGGTCTTGCTGTACAGCCTGGGCAAACCGCGAAAAGACCTGGGGAGTAAGTTGAGAAAGCAGCCAAATTGACGCTTCCTCACTCAGTTGAGGCGGTTCCCAATCCTCAAATATCTCAAGGGTTGCCTGTTCTGACATACGCCTTAATCAAAACCTCTTTCGACTGTCCAACAGCAACGTCACCGGACCATCATTAACCAGATGTACCTTCATGTGGGCCTGAAAACTACCGGTTTTCACCTCGACACCCTTGGCCCTGATCATATCAGCTACAAGCTCGTAGAGTCTATTGGCCTCGTCAGGAGCGGCGGCCTTGATAAATGACGGCCTTCTCCCCTTCCTGCAATCTGCGCATAGAGTAAACTGTGATACCAGAAGCAGTTCTCCTCCAATATCAGCAAATGAAAGATTAAGACGGCCATCCTGGTCATCAAAGACCCTGAGGTTTGCACATTTCTCCGCTATAAAGGCCGCGTCAACATCGGTGTCTTCTGACTCCACTCCAAGCAGCACAAGGGCTCCCTTACCGATGCGCCCCACAATCTCATCGTTTACTTCAACCCGGGCCTCACTGACCCTTTGCCAAACTGCTATCATGATTAGTTTTTCATAACAGGTTATAATGGTCTCAAAGAAAAAATAACAGCATAAATCCATGGCCCAAAACCTAAAAAAATCAGAATCATATTTACCAGAAATCTCACCTGAAGTCACGGAGAGCTGTCTCAGGGATCACGATATCAAGATCCTCCAGCCAAGGCATGGTTACCGTTTTTCTGTAGACTCGTTACTGCTTGCTGACTTTGTAAGACTAAGAAAATTCGATCATATCCTGGACATTGGCACAGGATGCGGGGTCATATCCCTGGTCCTTGCCAAAAAGCACAGCAATATAAAAATAGTAGCGCTTGAGATACAGAAAGGTCTTGCCGGGATCGCAGAAAAGAATATCCGTTTGAACCATCTGGATGGACAAATCGCATTATATGAATCAGACTTAAATAGAATACCGGAGATATTTTCTGCAGGCAGTTTTGACCACGTAGTGACTAATCCGCCTTACAGATCTCCTGTATCCGGCAGACTATGCAAGAATTCCCAGGAGGCTTTTGCAAGGCACGAGATACTGACAGACCTTGATCAGATACTCTCTGCAGCCCGTTATGCTCTCCACCCTGGAGGCCGAGTAAGCCTTATCTATCCTGCTGACCGAGCTGCCAAACTTTTGGCCGGCATGCATGAGATAAGCCTTGAACCTAAGAGATTGAGAATGATTCACCCCGCCCCGAATCTACCGGCCAAACTGATCCTGGTTGAGGGATGTAAAGATGCAGGAGAAGAAATCAGGGTTTTGCCCCCGCTTTTTCTAAACAGCCCATGATTCCGCTGAAAATACCCCATCTGCTGCGTTGCATAAGAGATGAAAGCCTGAAGCCGAAAGCTGAAAGGGGTTGATTACGATAGCTCTTTGAGCTTTGAGCTAATTTCCGCGCCTTGCATCCCGGGCTTTTTGAGCGGAATCATATTTCAGGGCTTTTTGCAGTGTAAACAAACAGCCCCAAGAGATAATTCATAGACGTTCACAGGTTCTGGGTTCACTGTTCAGGGTTACCTTTCTTTCGTTCAGAATATTTCAGGTAAAGGTTTGTCATTGCCTGTTTTAATTCCTGATCCTGGACAGGTTCCATCATGTCATTTGCAGCATCCAATGCACGTTTAGGGAACTGGACCTTTTGTTTTTTCAGCATGTCTCTCTTCAGTATCTTATGGGGAATCCACCTGGATCTGACCTCTGCCACATCACCCAAAACAAACCTGATATCCTTAATCTCGGTCCCGGATGGTAAGCGTGCATTCAGCCCATCAATAAAGAGCTGCCTTTGAAAGCAGAGCTGCTGCATCCAAACTGAATCAGAGACCACGACCACCAGGATGTCTCGCTCTGTGAAGCGTTCCGGCCACGCATGGATCGAAACCTGGGGACCTACGATCTCCTCCCAGATCTCCCAAATCATTCCCCTTGATAGCCTGGCCCCCCATCCGTATCTAAGGGCAAGATCCTTGACTATTCCAATAACATTAGGTGGCATTTTATCAAAATCTTCTTTTTTCATTTTCTGCATAATAACCGTTCATTCCCGCCATTGCGAGGGGAATGAACGGTTACTCTGCGAGTATTTTTTATCAGCCGGGCACTAGAACCCGACAGCTAATTGGAAGGTCGCGATGCTCTGGTCTTCTCTGTCACTTTCTTGGTCAGCATAGGTGTAGTCCAAGCTGATCTTGGCATTGTGCCCCTTAACGAAGTAGTTTAATCCGCCACTCATAAAATCCGTATCGTCCTTGTCATCTACGTAAACTGCCTCATATCTCATATAGGGCTGGAAACGACCCGGACCGACTTTGCCGGGCAGGAGATAACCCGACTGGATGTACCAGTTTTCCGCATCGTCGCCTGCTGCCAACTCGGAAAAATTATGTGTCTGAGTGCAATTCTGAATATCAATATAGGCTGCTTCTACAGTTATGGCACCCTCTCCCAGCGGATGGTCAAAGAAGACATCAGTGGTCCATACGCGGTTGTCCTGGTCCTCGCGGCCATTCAAGGTCAGATCCATCTGGGTATCATAGCCAAAGCCAAGGCTCAGGACCTTTTTCTTTCCGAGATACGTCCCCTTGTTGAACCAGCCTTTTTCAGGTTCAAGGAGATTGATGGCCACACGACCTACAAAGCGGAGGTTGTCATCAGGATTGTCGTTAATCACAACCGTTTCGTTTTCCGTCTTTCCCTCAACCCCTTCAGAAACCATAAAGCGATATTGCAGGAGCCCGTCCAGGGGGTTGCCCCATATGGTCACACCATCATCTCGACCTACCTTCTGGGCATAAAAGATATTTCCGCGAATACCGCCCTGAAGAAACGGGAGATCGGTGGTCAACATGCACTTTGTCGAGGTTGTGCCATAGTTGCGGGTTAGTGGAACATACATTCGTCCCATCTGAATCTTGAAGGCCTCGTTCAGCTTGAAGGTAATCCAGAGGTCCCGGAATGCAATGCCGCTTCCAAGTCCCAATGAAGGCCTGTGCAATCCGTCCTGTCCAATCCGGTCGGCAGCGATGTGAGTGAAGAAGCTGAAATAAGGAGTGACATCGCCTTTCAGATACAGGTAAAATCTCCGCGCCATAAAATCGTTAAGGTTTGACCCATCATCCTTTCCGTGCTCTACATACTGATACCAGACCTGGGTCCATGCCCCAATTTCTCCTTTAAGTAGTTGACCGTCGGTTTTCTTCGCTGCCTCCTGTACCTCCTGCTGGCGTTGTTTTTTCAGCACAACCGCCTCTTTCTGTACTTTTTTCGCCTCCTCTTCGGTAAGGATACCCTTACGAATCAGAATATCGATTAGCGGATCTTGCCTATCGTATTCCTTGGCCTGCGAAACGTCATAGTCTTCCATGCCAACCTGGTCATCAATTTCGAACTTCAATCCTCCCCAGGCAGAACTCCCTGTCCAAAAAATACAGACCATGAAAACAAACAGAATTCTTACAAACCGATTCATCTCCTTACTCCTTTCCTCTTGATGTAGTTTTGCCGTAACTATTCAGCCTTCT
>WTCF01000119.1 GCA_013138705.1 Deltaproteobacteria bacterium | reverse complement strand
AATACGAGAGAACGTATACTTATTAGGTACTTAGGCTGAAGGCTGAAGTATTTCAATCATCTCGCAACACTCGAATCAAGCCATTTAAGACCTTCTCGGTCTCGACTACCTAATTTTATGTAATCGTGCATAATTTGTCCCTAAAAGCCTTCAGCCTTCAGTCTATCCACCTGAGTACTTAATCTGGGGGACATTGATAACAAAAGTAACTTAAAGTCTCTTCTGCCATATTCCCTCGCACTTGTCATTCTTCGCGTCAGCCTGTATTTTTACCTTCCGCTGTATAGTTATTAATCGGTCACACTGTCTTTCTTGGCGTGCTTTGCGTCTTGAGCGTAGCGGGCGGTTGAGTTGTAGTGAATGGGAGAACCGCAAAGGCGCGAAGGACGCTAAGGGTTTTTTTGGTACAGTCAAATGGAGCATGAATGCCTCTCAACACACATAAGCAGGACGAGCTACCGCCATTCGGGTGGAAAAGTTACCCATGATAATTATACTTAAATTGAGCGATTAGCCTTTAGCAGTTAGCTATTAGTTTAATGATTACAGGATGTTCTGGTAATATCTTAATTTTTCAAAGCTAAATCCTAATGGCTAACAGCTAATCGCTCAACTTAGGTATTTAGGCTGAAGGCTGAAGGCTGTAATGGGGGACACGCCCTTATTGAGACAATCGCCAAGGTCATAGGAGAGATGGGGTCCGCCTTTGACATAGGACATTTTCTTTTAACCCCCTTAAAGCCTTTCACTTTTAATAGTTATGAATTCCCCACTGATCGTGTATTTTACCAAGTAGTTGAACACATTCCGCTGTCTCTTATTAGCTTATCTTTAGTAATCAATGTAGCATTAAAGTAAAGCGCGGTTGCGACAATCAGTTTATCATGCATTTCCAGGTCTGCTTCAATACTATTCGCCACCCTAAGAAGATCAGCATCTAGCGGGGCTATATCAAAATTCTCGTATTCTTCTATCTTGTTGAGGCTCTCTTCAAACGTAAGGGTAATTTTTCCTTTTTTGGCAATAAACATTATTTCTGCCAGAACTACAGATGGAACTACAATCAGCCCTTCTTCCTTAGTTCGCTCAAATGCCTCCAGTGCTTTCTTGCTCAAACGAGAATCCTCTGTAAAATACCATACGAGGGAATGTGTGTCCGTCACGTAATCCATTAATTCACCTTTATTGACGTTCGTAAGGAAAGAGTGATCTTCTTGATTCAAGATACAGGGCATTATCAATTTGACTACCCTTCCAAATTCCTTTCAATGATCCCCGAATCCCTGGCTTTTTGGCCTTTCCTATCAATTCGGTTCTCAAAACATGAATTATCTTATAAAGCTTGGGAATCGTTTCCTCGGGAAACTCGTCTATTTCCTTTAAAAGTCTCTCCTTATGGGTTAATGGCATTTTACGTTCCCTCCTTCCTTGAGCCCTTTGATTTTTTTAAAAAAAGACAAAATGCTGTCCTTCCTAAAAATACAGCGTAATGGGGGACATTGGCAACCCCGGTACCATCTTCTGGAGCTTACGGGGCAGGCTTTGTAAACTTATTATCCCATCGACACCTGATCCCCTTTTCCACCGAATGGGGAACGTTGATGCTTTTATGCTTTATGCAGAACATTCTCTCTAATCTTGTTCTCGTCGGATATAAGCCTACGTCCTTTTTCAACTGCCCTGCAAATTTCATTGGCCGTAATTCTGTCGAGGGCTCGATGTCTCTTGACAGGAATGGTTTTCACATCATTTGTGTATATCGAATGATTTGCTCCCTCACGCAAAAGACGAAATCCATTTTCTTCAAAGTATCGTATCCGATCACGCCGTTTGATAGACATCCTGAACCTCTATTGGAACTTGCTCAATCAGAGCCCCACCTAGCGGTATTTCCTTCCGCTGTTGCTTATAAGCTTATGAGCATTTCATTAAGGGCATCTCTTAACATCATGCGGCACTCTTCTATGTCCTTGCCTTCAGTCACGACTTCTGGCCATTCGATTAATTGACCCATATAACCAGAAGCGATTTTGGAATATTTTGCAGTATAATTCTGTAACATTTTTACCTCCTGCTTTCTGCGTAAAGTGTGATCTATGGGACGCCATTTTTGAATGAACATACGTGACTTCTTGAACCCTCCTAATAGTACTATAACTTCTCATAATGTGTATTATGAAGTTGTGCCAAATATTCACCTATAATTTCTGGATTATCAAGGATTTTCTTTCCTCTTTCTCGGCAATCGCTCATTCCCCTGCCACTTATTTTTAAGCTGTGTGCCACGTCATCCCCAATATAACCCCCCAGTGAAATACGCCTCGCTATGACTATCGTCAATTTCACGGGGCAGGCAATTCATCCACCGCCAGGGGGCAGTTCTTTTATCTTCCCTTTGCTTCCCATATCAGTACACGGGGTCGTTTTCTCAATTCCGGAAATAGGTCCTTGTACTCATCCCTGCTTAATACGAGAGAACGTATTTTTCGCTTAATGTATCGTTCTGTTTTTCTACTCAAGTCATTGAGGTGATATTGATCAGCATCCCCCACTAATAAAAGATCAATTATTCCTGTATCTTTACCTTCCGCATAATCGTCAATCAAGTATGCTTCTTCAATGTCGCCCAACCTGTTAACGATACCGTCAATGACCTGGTCAATGCCCATTACCTTGCTTACCATGGATTTGAGCTCAGGAAAGAGCGGATGACTGGTTTCCGCTGAATAATAGACCTGGCGGCCGTCTTTTTCGGATTTGAGCAGTTTTGTCTTTGTAAGCTGATTGAGTTCTTCCCGGACCGAATTCGTTGAGACATTAAATTCCTTGGCCAGTTCCCTCAGGTATGACTTTGTCTCCGGGTTAAAAAAGAAACGGATTAACAGTTTTATCCTCGTTTTTGAGGCTATGATTCCTGCAAACAGATTCTCCATGACTGAACACCTTATGAGTAGTATATCTACTCATAACATATTAGCGGGACTTGTCAAGATATTTTTTGTATTGTAACTACTCAGGTTCAAAATTCCAGGGTTCACGGTTCACGGTTCAGGGTTGGCTATTTTTGGGGTACGGAGTTAGAAGGACGTAATGGGGGGACACTATACCACAATTTCTACTTGCTACAGTCTCAGGGGCACTTCCGAAAGCCCATGCCAACATGCGCAAAATGCTCATCTCCTGTAATAATGTCCGTAACGTTGAGTTCCTTCATAACCACCATGGAAGTAAAAAGAGCGATAATGCGAGAAATTCGGGAGCGGTATTTCGGACGAAAATTTCCTTCTCAACGATCTTCTCCAACTGCCGAGTCCCAAAACAGCGCTGCTACAGGCTTGTAAGCCCGACTGTTTTCTTGCTTTTTTGTTGCAATACAGGAGAGGTGCACCTGTCTTTTCTTGAAAAACTTATGACTGTATCAACGATGAGCAAAAAAAGCAGTTGTATGCCGCTCAAAAAGAGATTGAAGTAAAACGACAAGAAGCGTTTTATCGACAAAAGGAATTGGAGAAACGCAAGCAGGAACTGGAAATAGTAAGGGCATGTCAGAAGGAGCTTGACGATAAATATGCTCGCTTATCCAAGGAGCTGGAGGAAAAGAAAGAAAAAGAATCGGGTGATCGCGAGAGTGAAAAAAAAGATTTGGACAGGGTAAGGTCACATCAAAAAGAGTCTGAAGACAAGCATACTCACTTATCCAAAGAGCTGGAGCAACAAAGAAAAACTTACACTGCTTTCCGGAACTATTCAAATGCTCAAAATAGTAAAATGTCTTCAGGCTTTAAGTATCTCGATTCAATTACACAAGGCGTTGAATTAGCAAATCGAATTGGTCAGTTTATTTCTTCTTTTCAGTGATCATCTGTGGCCACCAGAAAAATAAGATACTGAATATCGGACTGAAATTTGCTGGAAAAGCATGTGGTCACATTCTCAGGTATTAGAACCTGCCTATGATTTTCATGAAGGTGAAACCGATGAGAAGGATTTATTTTTCGTTCAGATGGATTCTTTTTGTTTTTTTATTTTCGGTAGGCCTCTTCGCGGGCTGCGCCACGTCCCCATACACTGGACATCAGGAAACCAAATCGTATCCCGGTACAGACTAGATGTGATCTGGGGGACAAGCTTGCTCATCCCTGAATCTCACCCCATCATCTCTTTCTGACGTGCGTTAGTGTATACAGCATCCCAGGGATGCAGCACGCCATTTTTCATTGAAAAAACAGGTAGCTGTGGTATTATTGGCATAATACTCATTCCATAAGTAGGAAACTCGGGCTAGATGTAAACAAAAAGGCATTCTTTTCCGATAAGAAGGATGTGCATAATAACCGTGTGGCAGAAGGTGGACCTGTGGCCGCAAATCGTCGCGGATGCCCAAGGTGCCGGCACATGAGGCCACCCTCACTGCCGATGAAGGGTATGAGATGGATCTGATAGGAAACCTTTCGGTCTTTAATCCTGCGTCAGTCTTACAGGCCTTTAACCTGTCCTTGCTCTCCGGCGAGCTCAGATTCGTAATCTCTGGCAATACAGCGAGCTTCTACTTCAAGGATGGGCACCTTATTTACGCCAGCGCAGACAACAAGAAGAAGAAAATCGGCCAGTTGCTCGTCGAACACGAGTGGATCACCATGGAACAGCTGAACTGTGCCCTCCAAATCTTTCACAAAGAAGCTGGCCGCAAGCGCATCGGACAGATCCTTACGGAACATGGATTCCTGGATCATGCTGACCTGGTCTCTGCGGTTCACGAACAGATTAGGGAGGTGGTCTTCGAGGTTCTCTTTTGGGAGAAGGGGCATTTCGTCTACCACGACAAGATCTATCCAGACTCAGAGGATATCCTTGTTGAGGAAAGGCTTGATTACTTGATCCTGGAGGGCCTTGCACGTCTGGACGAGGCAAAAGGGTCCTCCTGACATACAGAGCCTTTCTCCTGAGGCCTCTGATACCAATGAGTCCGAGGAGTCCACTTTCCAGAATAAATGATCCTATAAGTGACTTAGGTATGCCCTAGACACCTGGAATATTGGGGACTGCTTATTGTCCTTCTCGGGTTTGTTCGCTCTTCGCTTTCCTCGCCCGATACCTTGCAGTGCCCTTCTTTGTTCGTTTTTACTTGACCACATCACTTCCAATAGTGCTAAAAAATTTAGTGTGTGGTGCTTGGGAGTGCAGTTTCGGATCAAATCGCAAAAAGCGATTTCCTATCAGCTTGTGAGGCTTACTGGCCAGGTGCTCAATAGTGTCATACAGGGCTTTGAGTGGGAAGGGCTTGGCAAGAACCTTATCGAAGTCGCTATCCTTAAGCAGCCAAGGCGTTCCGGAAATAGCGACAACCGGAGTAGTTTTGCGGCTGGAATTGCGGACATGCCGAGCGACCTCTTTGCCGTCAATGTCCGGCATACAGATATCTGTTATTACAATGTCGATGAACTTTTTATCAAATTTTTGAATTCCTTCTCTGCCGTCGGTCGCAGTTTCAACATTATATCCGAACTCTGTTAACGCTAGTTGCAGCAGACTTACAATCATTTGTTCATCGTCGATAACCAAAACCGTGCACATGCTGACCACCAGTGATTGCTAAAAGTTGCAAATAACGACATTTTTCAAGTTAGCATCTTTTATCTTATTACACCCGGCTTGTCAACAATATATTGTATTTTATTTATATTAAACCTCCACATATAGATAAAATCGTATTATGATCTTATAGAAACACAGAGCCATTTTTCTGCATGATCTCAAAATCCTGCTCGGTCAACCCAGCACCACAAACAACCTGCTTTGCCAAGTTTTGATCAATCAGGTCTTAGGGAGCATGGGGGTCCGTGTTGATATGACAAGTTGAGCACCTGTTTTTTTGGCCAGACTGGCAACATGGCCGTTGGATAAAGAATGCCCTTTACGGGCGGATATCTTTAGAAAGATCCCCTTTTCTTCCTCTATCGTGATGTCCTTAATCAGCCCCTTGATGGAAAGATCGCCCCTGTCTGTTCAAAACGAAAACCGAGCCCTCCAACCGTTCTGACTCAAAGACTTCTTCTTCCAGTAACCGTACGTTTCTTCAAACCTCATCAATCGTACCTCCTGTAACACCTCCATCCATCTCATGAGCCGCCTTCCTTCACTCTCATGAAACCGGACAAATCTGTGCTATAAATGAGGACAATTTACTTGTTCGCTACAGAATGAAGACCTGACTCCTCTTTTTTACGCTATCTATGGCCCATAGCATTACTAAAATGCTCTAATTGAAACCCAGCCGGCACATGAGCATCACGAGCATACATATATATTGCTGCCTGAAAAATGGCTTGAAGTGCTGATCCAACAAGAAAAACAAGTATTACATAGGTCGCAGCTAAGCCGAGAGAAATAATTATCATGGTTATATTGCCAACAGAAATGAAAAATACCAATAGAAGAAAGGCAGGTATCATAAGGGCAAACATTACAAAACCAAAGCTGAAATTGCTGATCAGCTGTTCTCCCCATGTTTTCTTTAAGAGCTTTGTAGATTCCTTTAGTGCATTGACAGGAGTTTCACTTTCGACAATAAGGACAGGTACCACCAGGAAGCTTATTGCAGTCCAAGCCATCCCTAACAGGCCAGCAATGATTTTACCAAACATTGCCGATCGATCTTCTATAATACGAAGTGCCAGCCCCACAGTGCCGGAAAGCAACGCCCATCCTGCAATCAGATGAAGATGCTCCACAGCCGCCCGGAATCCATCGGACACTGTCGGATCACCACCTCTCATTCGGATCACTGCACATGCTATAATAGCGGAATTGAAAAATACGATCACAAAATTGTTACAAAAATAGAATAAAAACAGAATAATATACTGGATAAAAGTTCCGTGTTTTGATGGATTTTCCACCAGATTCTGCAAGTCGACACCGATAAATTGTGGAATGACGAATGACAGCATTACAAGAAAACAGCAAACCCCCGAAATAAATGGAAATATTAACAGTTCTTTATCTTTCATCAATATTCCCCAGGAGGCTCTCATCAAGGACCATGTGCGGGAAAATTTCCCCATTGTAGTGACCTTTTCCAGGGACGGCGTGAAATTTTCAGGCCTGTATTGACCTGATCCTTGTACGGGCAAATCCGGCATTCGCGCTATAGACCCTTCAACCTTTTTGTATTTCTCGAAGATGATGCCGCACCCAATACATTCTGTTGATTTTGCCTGCTTCCGACCGCATCTGGGACAGACTATCATCTCTGATCCAGCGGAGTCTTGAGGTCCTGCCTTTTTTTCAGTTTCCTGAAGTGATAGATTCTCAATAGTGTCAGTTGTTTCAATCTTGCAGATCGCCCCTGCCTTCTTAAAGACCGACATATATTTCACGGCAGTATCATGGTCAATTTCCCGCATTTCTTACGATGGCTCCGCTACGTGAAATATTTTTTGAATTAGCCACAGACCCACACAGACAAATACAGACGTTTTCTCCCGCCGACATGGCGGGGAAAAATTAGGTATCAGCCCTATCTAAACTCCACTATGACCAAAGCCGCCCTCGCCCCTTGCGGTTGTGGGCAGTGAATCCTCTTCTTGCCAGCTTGCCTGCCAGACCCTGGCAAGGATCATCTGGGCTATCCTTTGTTCTCTCTTGATGGTGACAGTCTCCGGTCCAAGATTAATAAGTCCGACTTTTATCTCACCGCGGTAGTCGGCGTCAATAGTGCCGGGGGCGTTAACTACTGTCAGACCGTGTTTGATGGCAAGTCCACTCCTGGGCCGGATCTGGAATTCATAACCGTGTGGCAGAGCTACTGCAAGACCTGTGGGAACAAGACCTATTTCCCCTGGATGCAGTAGGATATCGTGTTGGATCGCTGCGGCTAAATCCATGCCTGCTGATTGCCTGGTTATGTAATGAGGAAGAGCAAGGTCAACTGCATGGGGCAGGCGTTTTATCTGTACAACTACAGATAGTCCTTCCGGTGATCTAATGGACAGGGATTCTATCACATTCAGTAAAACCTGTACTCATACCGTGGCGAAGGTTCGATTAGTAAAGATCATTAAATATCGAATATCGAACAAGGAACCGCAGAATATCGAAGGAAAGAAAAATATTTAATCTCGAAAATCATCTGTACTAAGGGCCAACAGAACTTCATAATTCGAAATTCCTTGTTCGATATTCGATATTCGTTGTTACAAATATTCCGGCATGGCCTCTCCATCCGGGGTCGGCCCCAGACAGACCAAGGCAGAGCCCCCCTTCAAACACTGTGTTGCCATCTGCTTTATGTCTTCAGGGGTGACTGCATTAATTTTGCGGATTACCTCATCATAAGAGACGAATTTGCCCAGATTTATTTCATTTTTTGCCAAACGCGTCATGCGGCTGTCTGCGCTTTCAGCAGAGAGCAACAATCCACCCTTGATATGATCCCTGGCAGCCTCCAGTTCATCGTATTCAATAGATTGATCTGCGAGCTTTTTTAACTCCCTGTGCATTAGCTCCACTGTTTTCGAAAACTGTTTTTCAGAAATGCCTGCATAAATTCCCAGCATCCCGGTATTCTGGAACGAGGAGGAAAAGGAATATACTGAGTAGGCAAGACCCCGTTTTTCCCTTATCTCCTGAAACAGCCGGGAACTCATGGATCCGCCCAGAATGACGTTAAGCAACAGTGAGGGATAGCGTTGGGGGTCTGAGGTACATGGTCCTTCATAGCCCATCAGTACGTGAAGCTGTTCCAGGTCTTTTTTGATAAATTTGGCCCCAAGGTGGGGTACAGGCCTGGAATGAGATGAATGGCCGTTGATAAGGGCCAGGCCTCCGAAAAGTTCGTTTATCTTGGCAACAAAAGACTCATGTTCCAGGTTACCCGCCGCAGTGATCAGGACCTTTGGGCCTACATAGGCCTTACCTACAAACTCCTTCAAGGTCTGTGAACTTATTGCGCTAACGTTGTCAACAGTGCCGAGAATGGATTGTCCAAGGTTGCTTCCGGGCCAGTAAAATTTGTTAAAAAGCTCATGTATCAACTCATCCGGGGAGTCCTCAAGCATACTGATCTCTTGCATTATGACCCGACGTTCTCTTTCCACTTCCTTGTCGTCAAATCTGGAATGGAGAAAAATATCAGAGAATAAATCCAGTACCCTGTCTAGATGGATATCCAGTACCTTTGCGTGGAAACATGTGATCTCTTTGGAGGTAAAGGCATTGGAAAATCCACCCATCTGGTCAAAGGCCTTGGCAATGTCCAGGGCGGTACGCCGTTCAGTCCCCTTAAAAATCATATGCTCGATAAAGTGGGAAATGCCGGAGTTGCCGGCATCTTCGTCCCTGGCACCTATAGTAACCCACACACCGACTGATACCGAGCGGACATTTGGCATGCGCTCAGTAAGCACGCGAATGCCGTTTGGAAGGACGGATTTATTGTATTGCTGGTTCACTTTTGAACAGCAGCTCCCTGCTCGTCCATGGCAGCCTTGCGGCTGAGCTTGATCCTGCCCTGTTGATCTATACCTATGACTTTTACACGGACTTCGTCACCTTCGGCAAGTATATCCTTTACATTTTTTACATGCCTGTTCTCCAGTTGGGAAATATGCACCAGGCCGTCGGTACCGGGTAATA
>WTCF01000035.1 GCA_013138705.1 Deltaproteobacteria bacterium | reverse complement strand
CGCACCTGTGCATTTATAAGCTCTGCCCTCTCAATTTGTTGCTTTAGCTCCTTTTTGTATTCTTCGAGTGTATGGCCTTCGGATGCAAGTTTTTCTGAAAGCTGATCTCTGGTTATATGATTGTCTTTACATATCTGGTCCAAGGCCCTCTCGATTTCCTGTTCACCTACTTTTATACCCAGTTTATTGGCTTCTTCCCGTGCAAGACGATCATCTATCAACTGTGGCAGGACTTGGGCAAAGATTTCCTGCCTTTTGGTCTCTATCTCTTCTTTGCTCATTTCTTCATTGGTGTACTTCTGAACCAGGGGTTGCGCCCAGCCTTCAAGTTCGGAAAGCGTGATCACATCTCCGTTTACTATGGCAGCTATCCTGTCGACTATGATACCGTATGCCATATGGGCCTCAAGTGTCAGGACGGCCAACACAACGAAAAAGGTACGGGAAAATATGCTATGTATAATCATACTTGCGTCTCCGGTAAGGAATATAATCTTGGGAATTACCCCTTTGTAGCCATTTTTAGTAGTACTTGCAAGGTCTGTCTAATGCTTGCAAGGCTATCCCCATCTTTTTCAACAAATTCAGGAGAAATAATCAGTCTACCATCCGGCAATAGGCGCCACTGCCGGTTTTTTTGTACTGCCTCTACGAGTTTTTCAGAATGAGGTGGGCCTTCGGGCCCAAAACCCAAGACAATACGTTCTTTCTTATTAGAAAAATTCCTGTCAAGCCGTATCACATTCAGCAGCCTCAGCGTGCGTTTTATCCCCATTACCTTAAGTAGAGACGCAACTTCTTCCGGCATCGGGCCGAAGCGGTCTCTGAGTTCCAGTGAAAAATCCGTGTCTTTTTCGTTGTCTTCCAGTCGTGCCATTCTCCGGTAAAGGAGCAGACGCTGTTCCACATCAGGGACATACTCTTCAGGAATAAACGCGGGTATGCCCAGGTTTACTTCCGGGTCTATTTCGTCTTTTTGAGGGAGCCCTTTGAACTCGTCTATAGCCTTTTGCAGTAATTCAAGATAGAGTTCATATCCTACTTCTGCAATACTTCCTGACTGGGAGACTCCAAGTATGTTCCCGGCCCCGCGAATCTGAAGGTCCTGCATCGCAAGGCGGAATCCGCCTCCGGACACAGAGAGTTCCATAATGGCCTTGAGCCTTTTTATGGACTCTTTTCCCATCTCGGATATCCGGGGAATAAGAAGATAGGCATATGCTTGTTCACCGGCCCTTCCGACCCTGCCCCTGAGCTGGTACAAATCGGCAAGCCCAAGCTTGTCAGCCCGGTTTATGATCGTGGTGTTTGCAGACGGGATATCTATACCGGATTCTATGATGGTGGTACACATAAGGCAGTCAATATCACCCCTTACAAACCGGATCATGATTTCCTCAAGTTCGTCGGGTTTCATTCGTCCATGGATGACCTCTATCCTGGCATCAGGTGTTAAGCGCTGGATATGCTCTGCCAGCCTGTAAAGGCCCTTTATCCGGTTGTGAACAAAAAATACCTGACCTCCGCGGCTGATCTCCCGCTCTATAGCCTCTTTTATTAACGAGTCATCAAACTCGGCCATGAAGGTCTTGACAGGTATGCGGTCCCTGGGAGGGGTATTGATTGTAGAAAGGTCCCGGATTCCCAGAAGGGAAAGCTGAAGAGTCCTCGGGATTGGTGTTGCGGTAAGCGTAAGACAGTCAACAGTCTGCTTGAGCCTTTTCAGCCGTTCCTTGTGCTTAACCCCGAAACGGTGTTCCTCATCTACGATCAGCAGCCCCAGGTCCTTGAATTTTACGTCCGGCTGCAGCAGCCGGTGTGTGCCTATAAGGATATCGACCCGGCCCTGGCTGATCCCGGCAAGGATCTCTCTCTGCTTTTGTCTGGTCTTGAGCCTGCTGAGGGCCTCTACAGTAACAGGATATCTCTGAAACCGCTGTATGAATGTCCGTTCGTGCTGTTCTGCCAGGAGAGTGGTAGGTACCAAAATGGCCACCTGTTTTCCGTCTTCAACAGCCTTGAATACGGCCCTCATGGCGACTTCTGTCTTGCCGTAGCCCACGTCTCCGCATAGCAGCCGGTCCATGGGTCTGGGTTCCTGCATGTCAGAAAGGACTTCTTCTATTGAGGCAGCCTGGTCCCTTGTCTCTTCATAGGGAAATGAGGCTTCAAACTGGCGGAACATGGCATCAGGAGGTGAAAAGTCAAAACCCTTGCTCACCTTTCTTGAGGCATAGAGTTCAACCAGCTCGTGGGCGATTTCATATATGTCCTTCTTGACCTTCTGCTTCGCAAGTTGCCAGCTTGAACTTCCCAGCCGGTCAAGCCGTAAAACGCGACCTTCTATCCCGATATATTTCTGGACCAGTCCCAGCCGGTCTACCGGCAGATAGAGTTTATCGCCACCGCGGTATTCGAGGAAAAGGAATTCCCCCGGAACCCCACCGGTCTCTATCCTGACAAGACCCTTATAGAGTCCTACACCATGGTCCCTGTGAACGATCGGTTGACCGGGCTTCAGATCCTCAAAGGTCAGATCACTTACGGTTGTTTTTTCTCTCCCCGGGCCCCTGGTCCGTCCGGCCCGTGCGCCTAACAGCTCTTCTTCCGTAAGGACTATGTAGGCCTCACCCGGAAGGGCGAATCCTGAAGTAAGTTGTCCGGTACAGATCATAAGCCCGGGTTCTGCCGGGTCATTGGTCAAAGGTGCTGAGAGTATGGGAGGCCTGGCCTCATCACTGATAAGCTCATGATAGCTGAGGAGTTCTATCATCCTTTGGCCCTGCCGCCGGCCAGGCACTACCAGGACAATCCTTTCTCCCGCCTCAATCCAGTCTTTGAGCCGGTCAAGCACCGGTCCGATAAGATCAATTCCCCTCTTTGCGCTTCCGAGCATCAAGGTCAGGTCCGGCTTGCTCGATTTTATCTCCAGTTCCTGAATGTTTGAGGCCGGCAGGTTGAAGGAAGACCCTTTGGATTTGGTGATTTGGTGATTTGGTGATTTGGTGATTGAAGAATTTGGTAACGATCTGTATACATTGATGTCCTGAAACAGCCAGCACGTATGATCCCTTATCTGTTTTGAAAGCTGCTCCGGGTCAGAGAGTAGAGACTCCAGGGGAGAAAAAATTCTGTGTTCGTTAATGGCTGATTCGTATGTCTGCTCAGCCCCTTTCCAGTAGTTTTCCAGCGCCCTTTTAACCTCTTCGGGCCTGTCAATCAGTAGAGGAGTCTGTTGCGGAATATAGTCCAGGACAGAGGCGGGTTTTGGATAAAAAAGTGGCAGCAGCGCCTCATGCCCCTCCACCAACCTTCTGGCCTCCAGTTGTTGCAGGATTTCATGTACCCTCCGGGCAGGCAAATTATACTTAGCCGCCCGTTCAACCAGTTTTTCATGGATAGATTCAAGCATGGACCGGGAAAATATGAGCTCATGGGCCGGGAGTATAACCAGTTCATTCAGGTCTTCAGTCGACCGCTGCGTAAGCGGGTCAAAGAGGCGCATTTCTTCCACAAAGTCGGCGAAAAAGTCTATTCGTACAGGAAGGGTTGTTAATGGCGGAAATATGTCGAGCAGGCCGCCCCTTATACTGAACTCCCCTCTGGACTGGACTATTGCGCAGTGTTCATAGCCTGAGTCAATAAGCCATTTGAGCAGTTTTTCCCGGTCAACTTCCTCTCCTTTTTGGAGATACTCCACATGGTTTAAAAGGATTTCAGGAGGAACAGTAAGTTCCACAAGGGCCTGCGCCGGGGCCACTACCACAGCAGGACCATCCTCAGTGGACAGGCGGTAGAGTGTTGAAATCCTCTGAGATATTGTTTCGGTTGAGGGAAGCAGAGGCACAAAAGGAAGCGAGTCATGGCAAGGATACAACAAAACAGGAAAATCCGAGAAAAAAGAAAGGTCTGATGCTACCTGTTCCGCCTCTTTCTGAAGGGGAGTGATCCAGAGTATGGGGTGATTGACAGACTTGAGGAGTCTTGCAATCAGCCAGGCCGAGGAAGTGCCCAGAAGACCGGTTAAGGTCAGGACGCTTTCTGGTTTTGCAAGTGATTCTCTGAGTTTTAAAAGGGCTTGTTCAGTATTCATTCTGAGTTTATTGCTATCTTCAATAGCCGTCAGCCATATGATCAATTATTCCTCGCAAAAAAGCCTGAAATATGATTTCGCTCAAAGAACTATCGTAATCAACCCATTTCAGTTTTCAGCTTCAGGCTTTCAGCTCTTATGCAATGCCGCAGATTGGGTTTTTTCAGCGGAATCATAAATGATTTTGGAGTAATTAAAAAGGAGAGAAATGTTTATGGCGAAATAGTTCAGATGCAAACAAGAGAGGTCGTGTGGAAATATTGAATTGCCGGGGGCTTGAACTGGCCCCGGAGGCAACTCACAAAAAATATTTGTCAGTTCGCCGGGAGGGAAAACGAGAGGTCCAGCGCCTGCTGGATTATTATAACCTCGACATGATTATTCCAGTAGGATACCGGGAGCTCTCGCGCTCCGTAAGGTGTGGCACATCAGCGCAGTTTACCGGCCAGGTTCCAGGCAACATAACCATTGGAGTTACCTATACAACCCCTGGTATGGAGACGTATCCTGATACGCATGTTGTCACAGCCTTTGGGGTGGGGTCAATCACCGGGCCGATCTGTGTTAATTCGGGCTCGACATTGACCAAGGATCACTTCACTATTATGACCGATCCTATCGGTTTTGAGGGTCTGG
>WTCF01000132.1 GCA_013138705.1 Deltaproteobacteria bacterium | reverse complement strand
GAAAGGTGGGGGTCAAAAACCCCGTGCTGATGCTGGATGAGATTGACAAAATAGGGATGGACTTCAGGGGGGATCCGGCTTCGGCCCTTTTGGAGGTATTGGATCCGGAACAGAATATTACGTTTACTGACCACTATCTGGGAGTAGAGTTTGACCTCTCAAAGGTGATCTTTATTGCTACTGCAAATGTTTTGGATACTATACCCAGCCCCCTGTTGGACAGGTTGGAGGTATTGGAGCTCTCAGGCTACACTCTTGAGGAAAAGCTTGAAATCGCCCGGAAGTACCTGATCCCGAGACAGCTTGAGGCCCATGGTCTGACCAGACGTAATCTCAGTATTAAAAAAACGGCCTTGTCTAAGATAATTAGTGCCTACACACGGGAGGCAGGGGTCCGGAATCTCGAAAGGCAGATAGCTGCTGTGTGCCGTGGAGTGGCCAAGCAAGTGGCCAAAGGGCGGACTGACAAGGTGCAGATACGGATAAAGGGCCTGCAAGAGTATTTGGGGCCGCCCAAGTTTATGGCCGAAGTCGCGGAAAGGACCAAGGTCCCTGGTGTGGCTACAGGACTGGCATGGACTCCTTCAGGAGGGGAGATCCTGTTTATTGAGGCCGGCAAGATGAATGGTACCGGTAAGATATTACTTACAGGAAAGCTGGGTGACGTAATGAAGGAATCCGCCCAGACCGCCATGAGTTTTGTCCGTTCCAAGGGCTCGGATCTGGGTATTCCGGACGACGCGTTCAAAGATGAGGATATCCATGTCCATGTTCCCTCAGGGGCCATACCCAAAGACGGTCCCTCTGCCGGAGTGGCTATATGTATGGCACTGATATCCCTTTTTACTGATCGGTCTGTCAGGCCTGACGTGGCCATGACTGGTGAAATTACCTTGAGGGGACTCGTTCTTCCCGTGGGCGGGATTAAGGAAAAGGTGCTGGGTGCCCACAGGGCCGGGATAAAAGAAATTATTCTGCCCAAGCGCAATGCCGGGGATCTTGATGAAATACCTTCCCAGGTCAGGGAGACCATGAAATTTCACTTGATATCCAGGGCGGATGAGGCAGTAAGTGTGGTGTTCAAGTCTAAGGGACGAAAAAAACGTTAGGTTGACACCTCAAGACGAATTAAGTAAATTTCTCTGATTTTACTGATTATTTACCGTGAAAAAAGCTCAAGGTAACTGAGTACCCATTCGTATGAAAAATTGGGATTTAAACAAGCATGTTTGATAATCTGAGTGAGCGCCTGGATTCCGTATTCAAACGCCTTAAGGGTTATGGAAAGCTTTCAGAGGAGAATATCCAGGAGGGCCTGAGGGAGGTCCGTCTGGCCCTTTTGGAGGCCGACGTAAACTACAAAGTCGTAAAGGACTTTATTGCTCGGGTGAAAGAGCGGGCTGTGGGGCAGGAGGTGATGGAAAGCCTGACTCCGGCCCAGCAAGTTGTGAAAATAGTCCATGAGGAGCTTATAGCCTTACTCGGGGGCCATAATAAGAGGCTTGAACTGGCTGGACGCCAGCCTGCAGTTATACTTCTGGTGGGTCTTCAGGGTTCGGGTAAGACCACCACTGCTGCAAAGCTCGCTCGCTGGTTGAAATCAAAGGGTCGAAAACCCTACCTTGTGCCTGCCGACGTTTACAGGCCCGCGGCCATAAAGCAGCTACAGATTCTTGGGGACCAGTTAAAAATTGATGTATTCCCTTCGGAGCCGGCCATGTCTCCTGTAGACATAGCTAGACAGGCAGTTGCCAAAGCGGAAGTTGCTCGTCTCGACACGGTTATCATTGATACTGCAGGCCGTTTGCACATAGACGAGGCCCTAATGGGGGAACTCAGGGAAATAAATGCCGTGGTGTCTCCTCAGGAAATTCTGCTTGTGGCAGACGCCATGACCGGACAGGATGCTGTCAATGTAGCTCAAAAATTTGACCAGGAGCTTTCTATTACAGGCGTTGTGCTCACCAAGCTTGAGGGTGACGCCAGAGGCGGTGCGGCCCTTTCAATACAGGCAGTTACAGGGAAATCCATCAAACTGGTAGGTGTCGGTGAAAAACTTGACGCCCTAGAACTCTTCCATCCTGATCGAATAGCCAACCGAATTCTTGGAATGGGGGATGTTCTTAGCCTGATTGAGAAGGCTCAGGATACCATTGACCAGAAAAAGGCCCTGGAGCTTCAGGACAAGCTTAAAACGGATAGTTTCACTCTGGAGGACTTCAGAGACCAGCTTCGGCAGATAAGGAAGATGGGAAGTCTTGAACAAATTATTTCCATGATTCCCGGTCTAAACAAGATGAAGCAGCTAAAGGGGTTGGCCCCTGACGAGAAAGAACTCATACGGGTGGAGGCTATTATTGACTCCATGACACCCCGGGAGCGCAGGAGTTACACTATCATCAATGCCAGCCGGAGAAAGAGGATAGCCAATGGTAGCGGCACTGCGGTCCAGGATGTAAATCGCCTTCTTAAAAATTATATAGCAATGAACAAAATGCTCAAAAAAATGAGGAAATCAAAATTTAAACAGTTCCCTAAAGGGCTTTTGCCCTTTTGAATTATTTTCGGAGGTAAATATGGCAATAAAAATTCGTTTGACCCGGCATGGACGCAAGAAAAAGCCGTTTTATCGTGTGGTGGCGGCAAACTCCGAGGCT
>WTCF01000187.1 GCA_013138705.1 Deltaproteobacteria bacterium | reverse complement strand
TCCTCCAGCTTCTCTCCCTTATTCTGAAGGTGAATCATGTCAGACTTAGTAAATACAGTGCAACGGCACGCCACATTGGCAGGCCTCTGGCTCTTCAGACCGAGCTTGACAAAATCAGCCAATATCTTGTCGATCTCATCCGGGGGAAAATCCGTTTCTCTGGTATACATGGTGGTGGCCAGTCTCTGGGCCTGCTGATCGATGAAGGACCCTGTACCGGATGCGCAGGGACCATTGGTATTAAAGTATTCCAATTCCCAGCCGCCATCGTAGTGATTGATCTGTAAAAGGGCCGTCTCCTGCCCTCCCATACTGATGATTGTTTTAACGTCCGGCCTCAAAAAAATGGCGCCCAGGACCTGGCTGATGGTCTCGAACTCATAAAAGGTTCCCAATTCCTCACTAAGCTTCTTTCCATGGTTCCCCGTAAAGGAAATAGACCGGATCCTCTCTTGCCCGAATTTTTCATGCAGGCACTGAATAAGGGACAAAACCCTCTTCTCCACTCTGCCAATGTGACGCTCGTAGGGAAATTCGCATACAATCTCCTTCTTATCGTTGATGACGATACAATTCAGGCTGACAGATCCGGCATCAATACCCACATAGTACAGATCAGAATCTTGGAGCGATTTTTTGCTTTTAATGGATATCTTTTTCATCAATAGCTCTATTTTTCAATGCGTACATCCACTCTTTTCCTGCCCCAGGCAAGGGCCTTCTGGTGAGAGCTGAAGTAAACATCAATACGATCAAGAAAGGCCTTGAGTCCGTTTATGTAAACACTACTCGATGTGATAAATCCTTCATTGTGACTTTCTGAAATTTCAAGAAAGACCCTGGGCTCGTTAGCGGCATCGAAGAGCTTGCGCCCATGCCTGAAAGGAACGATCTCGTCTCTTTGAATTCCAGGGACTGACTTGAGTGATGAGAGACAGCCGATCCCAGGGACCTTAAACCGCGCCAGGCCACCAAGTAACAGGCGGACACCGGACCTCAAGTTGAAGCCGCATCCAGCAACCCTCTCACCTTCTTTAGTATATCTGCCAGCCGATAGGGTTTGCGCACAAACGCGGTCCCACTCGATTCGAGAATCTTCTCCACGACCTCGTTGCCAGGGGCGTAGCCGCTTGCCACAACCACCTTGAGCCCTGGATCTAAGGCACGGAGCTCTTCAAAACACCTGTATCCCCCCATGCCCGGCATGGCCAGGTCCAGGATGACCAGATCTATCCGTGCCTTTTCCCTCTTGTAGATCTCGATGGCATCTTCTCCACTTTCAGCCACCAGGCTGACATACCCACCTCCTTCGAGCATATCCCGTCCAACGTCAAGCAGGATCTTCTCGTCATCTACCAGGAGGATGGTCTCGCCCCGGCCCAAAACAGCCTTTTCTCCCTCCAAAGGCTCCAGCCGGTATCTGTCAACCTTGCCAGATACCGGGAAATAGATATCGAAAGCCGCTTATCCTTCTCTACGCCTGCCATGCCCGCAAACGTCTCGTTCACTTGAAGTACGTTGAAATCCTTGTCGACGAGCCGCATCCCGTCCGCCGCCGTATCAAAGATCTGCTCCAACTCCGCCAGCGCCCGCCTAGTCTCCTCCTCCGCCCGCCTTCGGTCACCGATATGAAGGATCAAGGGCCGGAACAAAAAAAGATAAAGCACGGGGGAAATAAGGATGACCAGAAGCGAGGCATCAAAAATCACTTCCCACCATGGCGGCAAAAATATAAAGCGGAGCGCGATCATCACCAATGCTTCGGAAACAAACGCCGACAAAACGATGACGATCAGCAATCGAATCGGCGATTCGTATATGGTGGGATGCCTGGCCGGCTGTGTAACCGACCCTTTGGTCTCACGAAGAGCCATCTATGTCCTCTCCTCCGGGCACAAGTCCTCCTGCTTGATACCTTTTGCAACTCCCCATCTGCAGCGCCCGCTCAACCTCCGGCATAATAATAACAGCGCACGAATAATCACGCCTCGTTCCCTGGAAATCCTTCATCTTGCTTGCTCCTGGAACATCTTTGATGATATCAAAAGACCGACGTTTTTGCAATGTCATCAGTCTCTGAGCCGTAAGCGTTCACAGTCCAACAAGTATTTTAGCGCCATGGTCTCTCAGATACTTATCGGCATCCATTCCTTGGGCAGCACGTTATGGGAAATCAAACCCTAAAAAGATTAAACTTATTTGTACGTGGAATTTTTTTTGCTTATAATCGTCATAATATGGTTACCTGTAAAATCATGCTATGTCGTTGGTTTACCGAGGAGGTATCATGAAAGCTGTAAGCATTTTCAGACTAATGACGACCGGCCTGTTCATCATCCTTTTTCTTGCGATGCCGGGTCAGTCTCAGGAAAACGGCGAGGAAGCAGCATCAAAGGCATTCACTCATGAGCAGCTCGCCCAGATGCTGGCGCCCATCGCGCTCTATCCCGACTCCCTCCTGTCCCAGGTCCTGATGGCTTCAACATATCCCCTTGAAGTGATTGAAGCCGATCGCTGGGTCAAGAAAAATAAACGGCTGAAGGGCGACAGTCTCGATGATTCACTGCTGGAAAAGGACTGGGATCCGAGCGTAAAATCACTCTGTCATTTTCCGTCGGTTCTTGCGTTGATGAGCGAGAAGATTACCGAAACCGCGAGTCTGGGCAATGCTTTTCTAGCCCAGGAAGACGAGGTTATGGATGTCATTCAAAAGCTCAGGACCGAAGCCTATGAGCAGGGTAACCTGACCTCTACCTCAAAGCAAAAGGTTGTCAAGAAAGAAGAAATCATCGTCATAGAACCGGCAAATCCCGATGTCGTTTATGTCCCCTATTACAATCCCCTCTATGTTTATGGCCCATGGTGGTATCCCGCTTATCCTCCTTATTACTGGGGTCCTTTCCCGGTGATTGTCGGGGCCGGCATCTCCTTCTGGCCTGGCCCTTTTGTCAGCTTTTCCCTGGTCTCATGGAGCTATTTTGACTGGCACCGTCGCTCCATTTATATAAACATACACAAAAGGCCACGATTTTTCAGGCGTCACGGATGGCATCCAAAGCCTGGTCGCTGGTACCATTCTCCCAAGCACAGAAGGGGTGTTGCCTATCGTGATAAGCCCACCGCCCGTAAATACGGCAAGTCCTCCAGCAGATCGAAAACCTTCAGGCGTGATATCCGCGGTTTCCCCGAGCGTCAGGGGACAGTTGGAAAAGACAGAAAATACCAGCCCGGAAGCAGGCCACAACGCCCTGCCAGCCACGGAGATAGCATTGCAAGAGACCAGAGAGTAAAAATTGAGCAGGGCAGAAAGGCATCAGAAAGAGTTAAGCGGCAAGAACGGGTAAGGGAAGAAAGGGTTGAAAGGAGCGGCAGCACCGTCCAGAAAAAAAGGAAACCTGACATAAGGCGAGACAACATTTTCGGCAACATAGGTGATGGAGTAGAAGAGCGCAGATCAAGCAGGCGTGGCCGTTTCAGCCGGGAAGGCCCGCAAATGAATTATCCGAGCAGAAATCCATCAGGCCGCCATGATCGCGGCCGCAGAAATCGATAACCAGAATCAACGCATACGGAAAATGACCTTCACACAGAGAGGAATACAGATGATGTTACGACATAAATCATGTAAAGAAATGGCCGCA
>WTCF01000065.1 GCA_013138705.1 Deltaproteobacteria bacterium | reverse complement strand
TGCTTGGCGGGGCTACCAACACTGACAATCTTGGGGAGGTAAGTCTTGCCACTGTTCCAACGGAAGAGCAGGAAACAGAAGGCAGCCAAACCCGCTATGTCAATCGATATGATCTCTGGAAGAGTTTCAGACAAAATCTCAATCAGATATTGGAGATATGGGAAAAGGACTCTTCTGAAGGAGAGGAAATAGCACCAACAGCCCCAGCACAACCACAACCTGCTGCCACACAAGCACAACAAACAGGCACTCCAGAACCTTCCGGGCCGGTAAGGTCGGGAAAGGGCTCATTTACCATTGATGAATCGCTTGGCATCGTTACGGTAAATGCATCCCCATCGCTTCAAAAGCATGTAGCGGACTATATTGACACCTTCAAATCGTGGCTGTATCGCCAGGTAGCTATTCGAGCCGATGTCATTGAAGTAGTACTTTCAGAAGAGTCATCAAGAGGAATTGATTGGTCCGAGGTATTAAAGGCTTCTGAAAGAGATAAACCTTTAATCAGTGGGACTGTTACATTTGGTGATAACAACAAAGTGTACTATGTGGATTACAGTGATCGAAGTAACCCTCAAAGACAAGAAGGAATCCGCCTGATCGGAGAAGTCGATCTCAGCCCCATAGATTTCAACTTACTTGTCAACGCGCTTGACGAACAGGGAACAGTACGTATTTTGTCACAACCTCGTCTGAACCTGCTTAACGGTTCTCCTGGGGTTTTGACAGTTGGTGAATCCGTCCGCTATATCAGTGAGGTAGTTGCCCTGAGAAGTGGAGATAGCGGTCAAGTTGATTATACCATTGAAACTGAAGACGTCATGTCAGGCTTATCTTTCTCCGTTGTGTGTAATGTGCTTGGAGATGATGAGGTTGTCTTATATATGACTCCTGTCATTTCCAATCTCAGAGAAATTGAATACACGTTGTTTGGCGCGGCTGATGTAGAAATCGGGCTACCCAGAGTTGCACTCCGTCAAATGACAACCATGGCAAAAATTCGGAGTGGCGATATGCTGATCCTTGGCGGGTTGATTAATGAATCAACTATCGAAGACAATACAGAAGTACCATTTCTTGGCAGGATCCCCTTGGTCAAATGGGCCTTTCGGAACGAATACAAGAAGAAAGAAAGAGCAGAATTGATAATTATTCTTCGACCCCAAATCCTTCCTATGTAAATTCAGAGCAGATTACACTGTAAAGGCGGGTCGGATTCGTGACTAACGCGAGCTATCTGACTCTACCAATCCCCTTTTAGGCCCTTCCCGGGGCCTTTTTTATTAAGCGCTTAACAGCCTTGACTCATTGACAATATGTCGCCACAATGGTTTAGTGAAGCACACTCAAATTTTTGAGAGATACTATGGCAAAAGCAGAAGAAGACAAGTCAATAACAAGATTCGGAGTCTCTATTCCTCATGATCTGATTCGTGCCTTTGATAAATACATCAGAGAGCGGGAATACAGTAACAGGTCAGAGGCCATTCGCGACCTGATAAGGGAAAAATTAATAGAGCAGGAATGGGAAAAAGAGTTCGAAGGACAAAAGGTGGTAGGTGTTATCGCCTATGTATTTGACCACCACAAGAGGGAGTTGGTAGATTCAATTATTGATATTCAACACAATTTTCCAGACCATGTTATAGTGTCACAGCATGTCCACCTGGATCACCACAACTGTCTGGAGGTAGTTATTGTCCATGGGGAACCGGATGCCCTGCGCCTTCTAACCTACAAGTTAAAAGCCCTTAAGGGTGTGAAACACTGCCGGCTTACCATGACCACTACAGGGGCCAGCCTCAGCTAACTAATCACATCGACCCCTCCTTTACAATAAGACCAGTACAAGTCAGGAGTCTGCGAAAATGCAGGAACAGATAGAATTATTTTCTGGAACCACTAAGTCGTGCGGCATTGCCGAAGAGCTCAAGAAGTCCTATCTCGATTATGCCATGAGCGTGATAATCGGAAGGGCCCTGCCCGACGTCCGGGATGGACTCAAGCCGGTGCACAGGCGCATCCTCTTCGCCATGCAGGACCTGAGAAACGACTATAATAAACCGTATAAAAAGTCAGCCCGCATTGTGGGCGATGTCATCGGTAAGTATCACCCCCACGGAGACTCGGCGGTTTACGACACCATAGTTCGAATGGCCCAGGACTTTTCCATGGGCTATCCTCTTGTCGACGGTCAGGGGAATTTTGGATCGGTCGATGGAGATGCCCCTGCGGCCATGCGTTACACCGAAATCCGTCAAACCAAACTGGCCCATGAACTCATGGCGGATATCGATAAAGAAACCGTAGATTTTGTCGCTAATTACGACAACTCCCTTGAAGAACCCTTGGTGCTTCCCTCCAAGGTGCCGAATTTATTAATCAATGGTTCATCCGGTATAGCCGTGGGAATGGCCACCAACATTCCTCCTCACAATCTCGGTGAGGTAGTGGATGCGCTGATCGCCCTTATACGAAATCCAAACATGACCGTAGCCGATATTATGGAATATATTCCAGGGCCGGACTTTCCAACCGCCGGTTTTATTTGTGGAAAAGGCGGCATCAAGTCAGCTTATGAGTCAGGACGCGGAATCATCAAAATGAGGGCCAGGGCTGTAGTGGAACAGCAAGCCAAAGGCAAGCGGGAACACATAGTTATTAACCAGATCCCATACCAGGTTAACAAAGCAAAGCTGGTAGAAAAAATCGCCCAACTTGTCCGTGATAAAAAGATTGAAGGGATCCATGCTGTGCGGGACGAATCCGACCGGGATGGAATGAGGATCGTAGTAGAGCTGAAGAAAGAGGGAATCGCCCAGGTGATCCTCAACCACCTCTATAAACACACGGCCATGGGGAGCTCTTTTGGGACAATCCTTCTCGCCATAGTCAATGGCAGACCGGAACTCCTCAACCTCAAAGAGGTCCTGGCCCACTTCCTCCAGCACAGAAAAACCGTAATTATCAGACGCACTACATATGAGCTTAAGAAGGCCGAAGAGCGCGCCCATATACTCGAGGGCCTTAAGATCGCGCTTGACAACCTGGACGAGGTGGTGGCCCTGATTCGAGGATCGAGCACACCTGCAGAGGCCAAATCAGGACTTGTTGAGCATTTCGGACTCACGACCATTCAGGCCCAGGCAATTCTCGACATGAAACTTCAGCGCCTGACCGGCCTTGAGCGGAAAAAGATCCTGGAAGATTATCAGCAACTCCTGGACAATATCAAAAGCTATAAAGAAATCCTGGCAAGTGATGCCCTGGTCCTTGAAATTATTGAAAAAGAACTCAGGCTCCTTAAGGACGAATACGCTATTCCCAGGCGCACTGAGTTAATAGGAGATCCTGAAGAGATCAATATCGAAGACCTGATAGTTGAAGAGGACATGGTGGTAACATTATCGCACAGTGGCTATATTAAACGTAACCCTCTAAGCCTGTATCACAGCCAGAAACGTGGCGGAAAGGGTATCACCGGGCTATCCAAAAAGCAGGAAGATTTTGTTGCTGATCTATTTGTGGCCTCCACTCATGATTATTTCCTCTGCTTCAGCAATCTGGGAAGGCTTTACTGGCTGAAGGTCTATGAGATTCCACAGGCATCCAGGATGAGCCGTGGCAAAGCCCTGGTAAATCTTTTGCCGATTGACAGGAAGGCCAATGAGCATATTGCCGCTGTAGTGCCGGTACGTACCTTTGAACCGGATCGTTTTGTAGTTATGGCAACAAAGAACGGAGTGGTCAAAAAGACCTCTCTTGAAGCATTTTCAAGGCCCAGGCCGACAGGCATCATTGCGGCCACAGTACGCGAGGGCGACGAAATCATAGCAGCTGCCATTACTTATGGTCAGGCTGATATATTTCTTGGCACCAGACACGGACACAGCATTAGGTTTCCGGAAAGCAACGTAAGACCCATGGGTCGTACTGCGGCAGGTGTGCGGGGTATCAAGCTCCCGAAAGGGGACCGCGTAGTCGCAATGGTGGTAATCTCAGAAGCCCAAGATACACTGTTTACGGTCACTGAGAATGGATACGGAAAGCGGACTCAGGTGAGCGAGTACCGTGTGCAGTCAAGGGGTGGAAGGGGCGTAATCAATATCAAGACCACAGAAAAGGTAGGCCATGTAGTAGGTGTAATCCTTGTAAACGGCCATGACGAGGTCATGCTGATTGGTGCCAGTGGGAATATCATTCGAATAGGCGTTCAGGACATACGCACAATCGGCCGATCTACCCAAGGCGTGCGCCTGATACGGATCCAGAAAGGAGACCACCTGGCAGCAGTGGCAAAGCTGGCTGAACAGGACGAGGAATGAAACGGGTAGGAGTATTGGGGGCCGGGAGCTGGGGAACTGCTCTTGCCGTACTTCTGGCCAACAAAGGAATTAAAACAGTACTTTGGGCCAGGAACCAGGAGTTTGCAAAACAAATCCGCAAGAGCCGTGAAAATAAATCATACCTCCCAGGCATAGAATTGCCCGTAGCGCTGGAAATCACCTCAGATATTTCAAAAGCCGTCACAGATAAAGAGGTCATTCTTTTTGTAGTGCCCTCACATGGTCTCAGAGAGGTCGCCAAACAGGTCTCGATCGCCCTTAACGATCTTTCACAATCACCAAATCACCAAATCACCAAATCACCAAATTTACCTTATGCCGTAGTCTCTGCCAGCAAGGGGATAGAAAACAGGACATTGCTCACCATGACGGAGATCATGGAGGAAGTGCTTCCCTCAAGGTTATCCGGCAGGTTAGCTGCCCTTTCCGGCCCAAGTTTTGCTCAAGAGGTAGCATCTTCCATCCCGACTGCTGTCACAATAGCAGCTTCAGAACATAAACTGTGTACCGGTCTCCAGGACCTTTTTACTACTGAGACCTTCAGGGTTTATACCAGCTTGGATCTTATGGGTGTTCAACTGGGCGGGGCTTTAAAAAACGTCATGGCTATCGCCTCCGGCATATCAGACGGTATGGGATTTGGGACCAATACAAGAGCGGCTCTGATTACCAGGGGACTTGCGGAGATGTCGCGACTGGGTATGAGGTTGGGTGCAAATCCTCTGACCTTTGCAGGGCTTGCCGGTCTTGGAGATCTTGTACTTACCTGTACCGGAGACCTGAGCCGAAATCGCCAGGTTGGCCTGAAGCTGGGCCAGGGCCGGTCCATTGACACCATACTGAAGGAAATGAGTATGGTAGCAGAAGGTGTCAAGACTACGAACTCAGTCTATGCCATGGCTGAGAAATACAAGGTCGAGATGCCCATTACGAATCAGGTTTACAGGGTGCTGTACGAAGGCCTTGATCCTAAAGATGCTGTTAACGAGTTGCTCACGCGGCCCCCACGTCAGGAACTTGGGGATATTCTGGCCTGAAGCCAGTGGGAGAAAAGCGCACATACCGTTCTTTTATAGCCAAAAACGGCCTGACCAGCTTTCAAGTCCGCCATCAGGAAACTGATCTTCACATACAGTCTGACCGCAATCTTGAAAATGAAGTCTCAACATGGGTCATAGAAGTCCGGCTCTCTATTGAGGATTATGCCCGCAGCCACCCTGGTTTTCTCGAAAGCTATACCCCCTTACCTGATGACCCTTTTGCTCCTGCCGTAGTCAGGGATATGTTAGAAAGTTCTGCAACCGCTGGTGTCGGCCCAATGGCCGCAGTGGCCGGAGCCATTGCCCAGCATATCGGCAAAAGATGTGTGGAGCTTACTTCAGGTGAGGTTATAGTGGAAAATGGTGGAGACATATTCCTCCGGGTCCTTGAGCCAATTACTTCAGCCATCTGGGCAGGCACTTCGCCACTTAGCGGACGAGTCGGCATTGCCGTTGCTCCTGGCCGGATGCCTTTGGGAATATGCACCTCATCGGGTACAGTGGGTCATTCAAGAAGTCTTGGAAAGGCAGATGCAGTGACTATAGTCTCTCAATCCGTATCTTTGGCAGATGCAACAGCAACATCTATAGGGAATATGGTAAGAACAGAAAGAGATATAGACCCTGGCCTCAATGCCATACAAGAAATTCCCGGAATCCTGGGAGGAGTGATTATAAAGGGAACAAAACTTGGGATCTGGGGACAGATTGAACTTGTTCCGTTAAATCTGTAAGTAACCGTTCAGGGGTTCAAGGGTTCACCCGGAACCTTCTTCGAAGGAGTTAGAAAAATGATGGAGATAGTCGTACTTGGTTCCGGAACAGGTGTCCCTTCCATAAGGAGGGCCGGTCCTGCTACCTGCTTGAAGGTCGAAGGACAGACCCTGCTCATAGACAGTGCTGCAGGGACCTTAAGACAACTGGTTAAGGCGGGCATATCCTATAATACGCTTGATATCTTGCTCTATACACACTTCCACCCGGACCACATAGGGGAGCTGGCACCCTTTATTTTTGCCACAAGGTATCCGCCCGGATACGAGAGGAATTCTCC
>WTCF01000051.1 GCA_013138705.1 Deltaproteobacteria bacterium | reverse complement strand
CCTCTGTTCACATCCCGTCCGGTGCCGGAGTAAAAACGAAACATCATAAGCATGGCCCGCCACCACATGCACCAGCCCATGGCTATCGTCACAAGCACAAACACGGTGTTGTGCTGGAATACGATACGGGTCTTGGTGTTTACGTAGTTGTTGAACTCCCTGGAACCTACTATCATGATGGTTTGTATATCCGTCTGTCCTCAAATAGGAAGTGGGAGGTTACCGCCCGCTTAAATGGTCCGTGGCGCATCGCAGTGAAAGGTGAGGTTCCTCCAAAACTCAAGAAGTCGAAGGGTAAAGGTCATCCGGGTAAAGGGAAGGGAAAGAAATAAATTCTAAGGAACATCCCCCCAATCCTCCTAACCGGGATAAACCGGAATAGTGCCTTAGGAAATTAAAGTTTTAAGTGACTAAAGTTAAGGTATCGCTTCGCTTCATCTATTAATATTAACCGCGCTGAAAGCGCGCACCGCAACTTTAGGCACTTTAGCTCACTTTAGGCACTTCAAACTCAATTAACTTGAAAATATCCCCAGGGAGGTTTTAATGAAAGATATTAGATCAATCAGCCCAAGCACCCAAATTTGCGCTGTTATTGGTAATCCGATTGCGCACAGTCTTTCACCGGCAATTCACAATGCCGCTTTTGCGGAACTGGACCTGGATTTCGTTTATGTGGCTTGCCGGGTCGAGGACGTAAAAAGCGCATTGGCAGGCATGCGGGCGTTAAATAATTTTCGAGGCATGAGCGTCACTATTCCGCATAAAATTGAAATAATGAAATATGTGGATGAAATAGCAGAAGCAGATCGTTCAATCGGTTCAATTAATACGGTTATTAATGAACAAGGCAAGTTGGTCGGGTTGGGCACGGATGGGCCGGGTGCGTTAAAGGCCATTGTTGATGCCGAAGTAGAAATTGACGGTAAAAACATCTTAATGTTTGGCTCAGGCGGTGCGGCGCGGGCGATTTCCTTTACCCTTGCCCTGAATGCCAAGCTGGGGGAACTGTCAATTTTGGATGTTAGTGAAAATATGCTTCAGCAGTTGACGGCTGATTTAAGGGCCGGCACGGATGCTATTATCAAATCTGAGTTGCTGACCGAGAGCTCTCTTGCCGGAGCGATGAAGAATGCCGATGTAATCATCCACTGTACGCCTGTCGGCATGCATCCAAACGAAGATGCCTCCCTGATTCCTGCCGAGTTTTTTGAGCCTGAGCAGGTTATCTTTGATATCGTATATACGCCCCTTGAAACCAAACTGCTTACCGAGGCCAAGTCTCACGGTCTTAAAGTAATTTCCGGAGTCGATATGTTTATCAACCAGGCGGTTTTGCAATTTGAACGTTTTACAGGCGTTAATGCACCTATCGAGGTTATGCGCCGGGTAGTAATGGAACATTTGGGATCATGAATATAGTACTGATAGGATATCGTGGAACCGGAAAAAGTGTGGTGGGAGAGCTTCTAGCCGCGCGCCTCCGGATGCAGTGTATTGGTATGGATGCGGAAATAGTTAAAAGGGCAGGTATGTCAATTCCGGAAATTGTAGAGAAATATGGTTGGCAGAAATTTCGCGATATAGAGTCTGAAGAGGCCCGAAAATTGGCAGGGCTTGATAATGTTGTAATTGATACCGGTGGCGGGGTTATTGAACGTCCTGAAAATATTGAGGCTCTAAAAATAAACTCCTGCATATTTTGGTTGAAGGCCTCAGTGGATGCAATTGTCTCGCGAATTCAAGGAGACACTGAACGGCCTGCCTTGACCGCTGGAAAAACCTTTACTGAAGAAGTGACAGAAGTCTTGGAGCAAAGGATACCAAAATACAAAAGCGCTACTCAATTCGAAATTGATACAGACGAATTAACTCCGGAGCAAGTCGCAGATAGGGTTATTGAAATCTCGCGGCAGGTTAGCTCATAGAAGAAAATGAAGCAAAAAAAATTACCTCCTATTCACCCAGGGCAAATACTTTTTGAAGAATTTTTACAACCAATGGGCATTAGTCAGTATCGCATAGCAAAAGATACGAACGTTCCTCCAAGACGTATCGATGTCACCCTCAGCCATTTTGTTGCCAACGCTGCAAAACTTACCATTATCGCCATGGTGGCAATTGTCGCGCTCGGAAAGGTTGGCATCAGTGTCACCCCGTTTGTTGCGGCTATCGGTGCCCTGTCTTTGGGAGCTGGTTTGGCGATGCAGGGTTTGCTGTCCAACTACGGTGCCGGTTTGAACATTATTCTTGCTCGTCCGTTTGTCGTGGGCGACACCATTCGCGTTCAAGGTGTAATCGGTCAGGTAAAAGAAGTACATCTGGCATTTACCCTGCTTACCAATGAAGATGATGTGGAAATCACTATTCCCAACAAACATATTGTTGGGGAAATTATTCACAACTCTCACACGGATACCTTGGCAGAAGAAACAGTCGGTATTGCTTACGATAGTGATCCCGATAAAGCGATTGCAGTGATTAGGCAAGCCCTGGAGAAGACTGATAAGGTTAGTAAAGTGAGAACGCCGCTGGTAGGCATAGAAGACTTTGCCGATAGCTGCATCAATATAGGTATTCGCTTCTGGGCACCGACCAGTCATTATTTTGAAACGCGCTACCGTGCCAACGACGCGATTTTTGCAGCACTACAGGCTGCCGGTATTACCATTCCCTTCCCGCAACGGGAAATACGAATCCTCAGTGAGGAGTGTTTGCCTGCGAAAAGATGAGCCCTTTGAAGGTACGCTGAGAAAGCAATCCGATGTATTACATGCTCATGACCGTCAGTGTAAAAGATGAATATAGAGAAATGACCTCGCAGCGATCGTACACGTGGATGGCAGCGCACGTATTCAGGTTGTGACAGAGGACCGGAAGTCCTTGGAAAAATCAATTACCGGTTCTGTGGTTCAACAACTGCTATGCGATTGACTATCTGCAGAATGGCTTCTTTCAGGATGGCTGGTGGATCAACAAACTCTAAACCCAGTCCGGTATCCCCCTTTCCCCCTTGAAGGTTTACCCATGCAACCTTTGCGGTTACTACTACCTCGTGGAGGCCTTCAATGGAGAATAACAATTTAAGATGGGTCTCAACAGGAACGGATTTATCTGTGCAGATAAACATCCCTTCGGCAGAGATGTTCTTGGTGTATGAAATGAGATAATTGCTCTCGTGGGAATAGTCTACTTTAAATCGGGCAGGGACCCGGACACTTGCTCTTTGTTCAGTTCCGGACACTCTCTTTCTCCTTTCTTGACTGCAGATTTTACTGAATACATGCAACCAAAAGACCTATTGTATCATCAGGTCTACAGTATCAATCGGAAGATTGCCGTCTGAACTGAAGTGCTCGGGTCAATTTAAAGTAATTTTATACGAATCCCCGCTCTAATAGTTTCCTGTGATATCTTTGACCTTGCCCTGTTGGTCAAAGATTACCACAAACTGACCCCACCGGTTCCGCCAGCATTGCCAACTCGAAGCCGCCATAGGATCAGGAACAACAAACTCAGGTGGATATCCGATAGCGATCAGGACGCCCTGTTTGCTCATACCTACCATGGCCCTGGCGTCTTCAATCCCCTTTTTGTCCACGCTCGACAGGCTTCCGACCCTTATTTTAAGCTTGTTGAGATCAGTAGTCAGGAAACGCGCCAAGTGATCTCTAACTGTTGTGATCTTTTTTGTCCGCTTGTGTATTTCGTACGTAAAGATCTCGCCGGATGCCTCAAACTTGACTTTGCCTCTGGAAATCTTCTTTATTTTAATTGGGGTTCCCCATTTCAGCACCTTACCTGCCAGTTGATAGTTGACTGATGACAATTTGTTGTTGTTCGGGTCGGCATGGAGATTACATTTAAGATAGTATGTCTTACCGACCTCGATCTTACTGCTGTCTGCAAGAGCTGATTTGTGGGCAGGTATCAAGACAAGACAAAGAATGAATACACAGGCCCAAGACCATACACCGGTCATCTTCATAATTTCTCCTCCTTTATACGCCAGGTCAGCCGGGCATCTCCAAAAAGAGACGTAATATTGAAAGTAAGAATATTATCTACACTTTTGCCTTGCAAGTGCGTGAATACCTTGACAATGGTCAGTGCGTGGTCCAAGGGTCCTGTGGGGCATTGGCTTGATTGGGGTACCCATCTCTCTCCTTTCCTGGTTAGCAGGATTTGAGGGGCGCATGGCACCTCATTGATCTCGAGATCCTGAAGCACAGGGTATCCTGGGGGAGCCCACTCCACTGGATCAAGGACACATGCCACGGCCTTTTCTACAGGCGCGGAATGATCAGATGCCCCTAGTCGCCTAAGTGCGTCTTCCAGCACAGCGCTCTTTGCTTCGACCGCTGTTACCAAGGCGCGGCGGACTTTCTTTTGTGCCATAAATTGCCATGCCGTGTCAAGCGCAGACAAAAAAGGCCATGCAAAGGTAGTCATTGTCAGGGCAGGTCCCCGCAGATCCAGCAGCCGGGATATGTATCCGGCAGCCATATTGTGCACAGAATGGGAAAAAAGGGTCGGGGATGCCTGGCCCTCTCCGTCATCGAGCAATGTGTCAAGAAACCGGAAGTTGGTTTCCAGGGGGCCAAAGGCCGTGCCCACGAAAATTCCCACTTCAACCGGGGCAAGCTCTCTTGATGGAGCCTTGGCCAGGGCCTGTGCAGCAGCGGCCACGGCCTGGGTCGTTAATCCATCTGCCCGTCTCAAGGACCTTTTGAGTGAGACAAGAACAGACTCATTATCCTTAACGGTGGACACACTCATCGCCGTCACGGCAACTTCCTGCCTCATGGCCTTGCCTCAATAACCAGCGCTGCATTTCCTCCTCCGAATGCCAAGGACTGTGACATCCCAATAGGCGTAGGAAGTGGGACGGAAATGCCCTGTGGTATAGGGTTTACAGGTAGCTGTGGATCTGATGACAAGTAGCCGTGGGTCCCTGGAGTTACTCCTTGCCGCAGGGCCAAAAGCGTAAGAACTGCCTCCAGGCCGCCGGCAGCCCCCAGAGTATGGCCGGTCATTCCCTTGGTAGAGACAATCGCGATGTGACACGACTTTGGCAAAAGGCTAGACAATGCATTGGCCTCTGCAAGGTCGTTGGCCTTAGTGCCGGTCCCATGGGCATTGATCATTGCGACATCCTGTATGTTGATACCGGCATCTGCTAATGCCTGTACAAAGGCACATTTAAGGCCGCGCCCCTCTGGATGAGGCGCTGTGGGATGCCAGGCATCTGAGGCCGAGCCATATCCCCTCACCCATCCGAGGGGTGTTATTCCGCGTTCCAGTGCCTGATATTCTCCCTCAAGCACCAACAGACCGGCACCTTCCCCGAGGTTGAGGCCTTTGCGATGCCTATCAAAGGGCCTGCATTGCTCTGTGTCGCTGAGTTGGAGGCTGGCAAAGCCATTGTATGCTATCCTGGACAGCTCATCAGCACCCCCTGCGACAGCGAGATCACATGCCCCGCTCGCAATCCACCCCTTGGCAAGCCCGATAGCATCCGTTCCGGATGCACAGGCGTTTGTGACCACGGCCGATGGTCCATGTGTACCAAGAATGCCGTGGAGGGCCTGTACTAAATTTCCGGATAGGTAATGGAAAATCGGCGCAAGGTCCGGTTCCAATCCCTTGCGCCACTGCTCATAAAAATCTTCGTTGTTAAAAGTGCAGCCTACTGTAGTTCCCAGGGCAATGCCGACCTTTCTACCACGCAAATATTGCAGGCCGATCCCTGCCTGGTTGAAGCCCTCAGCCACTGCACTAACGGCCAAATTGAGAGTACGGCTCAGGGTCGAAGACAAAAGAGATGGAGATACTGATTCAAAAAAATCGCGACCTGTTGGCGAAAGGGCCTCGGACGGCGCGGCAAAGACCGGGTAACGGAGCTTGGTAGAAAAAAGCCGGTCCGGCACCAAGCTGCAGCGGGCCGTGCCCTTATTTATGTTTATCCATAGACTCTCTGTATCAGTTCCTGCAGCCGAGATACATCCCATGCCGGTAATGGCCACGGATGACTTGGTATTTTGGTATGCTCGTTTTTTAGTGATTGAGTGATCTGGTGACTGGGCAGGTGGGGCCATACATGTTTACCGATTCATGTGTCGTGATGCCTCAGGTTGCAGAAACGGAAGTACCTGTACTCTTAGAGGTATTCCTTTGCTGTGCTTGAACAAAACGGGCAAGGGCCTCTATAGAGGCGAAGGCCTCTTTTCCCTCGTCTATATCCGCTATCTGGACTCCAAAACGCTTTTGCAGCAGAACCACCAGCTCTACGGCATCCAAGGAGTCCAATCCGAGACCTTCTTCGAACAGTGGGGCCTTGTCGTCCATGTCTTCAGGTTTAACGTCCGGCAGATTGAGGTCTTGAACAATCATCTCTTTCAGTTGTTGCTTCAACTGGTCCATATGTTTGCAGCTCCATTTTGGGGTAGGTGTCCTATATCACGATGAGATCAGGTCATCAAGGCCCGGCGGTCACATACCTACTGGTTCCAGAAATCATAGAAATTGTACCACTGATATGGAAATTGGGTAACGTAGGCCTCAAGTGCCTTGCTGAAACGGCTGGTCCAGGACGTCAGGTCCTCCTCGCGGTGTTTTCGGTTACGGTATGACGGATGAAACACGTCCCATACTCGAAGATGATAACTCTGCCTGCTGGTCTTGGCTGCAAGAAGAACTGCTATGGGGGCCCCTGTAGCGGCCGCCAGCCTGTAAACACCTGCAGGAAATCGTACCTGAGAGTCAAGGAACTTGACAGTGGCGTTGGGACCTCCAGCCAGACGATCTCCCATGATAGTCACGACTTCGCCTCTCTGTATGGCCGCAGTGGTCTCAACCACACCCCCGAGAAAGCCGTCGGTCTTGATAATCCGGAACGGGCACGATTCGCCACGCAGATCGAAATAGTGTTTTGCCACGACTTCTTCCTCATAATGCATCAAGGCGTGTACCGGCACAGGCAGATCCTTGAGATGGGCCAGGGCAACCTGCCAATTCCCAACATGTGCCGTGAGAAGTACCAGGCCCTTTCTCTGCTCTATGAGTCCTAAGATAGTGTCCCACCCATCGAGGCTGCAATGTAGCCGGGCAGATCTATTGAGGCCCAGCCAGGCCCTGTCCACCAAAATCTGTCCAAAGGAATGGACTATTCTAAAGGTATCCCGCCAGCGCTCTACCAGGTTATGTTTCGGGAAACGTCGCCGGAGATAGGGAGAAGTCAACCGGTGAATTCGGCGGCCGGCAATGACATAAATCAAAACCACAGGGACCAGTAAGGCATAAGCCCCTGGCTGACCGGCTATTCGCAGGGTGAGATAAAAGATGCCATGGCCGAGGGCCTCCAACCTTTTCAGGACAGCTCCTCGGAGACGAGGATTTATGTATCGCACTCCGTAGCCCCCCGGGTCCGCAACCAGCGGACAACAAAGTAAGTAGCAAGGCCTCCGGCAAGGCCGAGCAACGGCCCGATTATAAGAGAGCCCAGAAGCCATTCCAGCAACCTTTGATGGAGCTGATAGACCGTGGTATCCAATGACAGTTCCAGCAGCAGGTGGCCGTTCCGCATGAAGTAGCCTGTCTCAATACATGTCACCGGGACCACAGGCGGTCAGCATAACTGGCTGGCCGCAACAGCGGCAGGCTTGTTAAGATGTAGTCTGTGTGTGACGTAGACTATGACAATGGTATGGCAAGCAATGAGGGGAAGTGCCCCAAGAAACAGACCCATCCATGCGGCGATTCCAAGCTGGACTGGTGTACTGTGCTCCCGGCAGATCTGTTTGAACAGTCGAATCGGATGAAAAAGAGACATGTCCATAACTGACGGGGTGGCCCGGCCTGCAAGACGCCGGTGTGGCCAGGGATTCAGTGCCCTGAGGATCAGGCGCGTATGGAGTACGGTCAGGCGAAGATTATCTTTCCACTGGTGGAAATGAGATATACGTTTTTCCTCGCTGGGATAATGCACCCGGACAGGTGTGGAAAGGATAGGGATACCGGCCCATGCAGCCCGGACCAGGACTTCGACCTCGAAATCATAACGCCGGGTCCGGACTGGAAGATGAAGCAAAAATTCCACAGGATAAAGGCGCAAACCGCTTTGAGTATCCGGCAGGTCCAGACCGCACTCGAGTCTCACCCAGAAGTTTGAAAAAGCGCGGCCAAAAAGACTGGCCCCAGGGGCTGTATCACGGGTCATCAATCTGGTCCCGACTACAATAGCCGGCCGGTCCTGTGCGGTTGCAGTCTCCACCAAGCGTGCCGCGTCTTCAGGGTCCAGTTGTCCATCCGCATCCACAGTAATAATGGTATCGTAGCCCCATTGTGCAGCGAGCCTGGCCCCTGTGAGTATGGCCGAACCTTTGCCCTGATTGTGAGGAAGACGGTGAAGCCTGCACGGCAAGTCTGTGATCCGGTCCGGTCCCCTGTCCGTGCTCCCGTCATCAACCACGAGCACCGGCCAGCCCGCATTCAAGGCCCTTTCCACCACGGACCGCAGCGTTGGGCCGTGGTTATAAACAGGAATGACCAAAAGTGTGTGAAGAAGGCGAGGGTTCATTTTGTGCGGGATCTGGAGATCAACATGTCCCACATAGGGCCGACATGGCCCCGTTCATGCAAGTAACGGACCTTTTTGTCCATAATCGAACAGGGATAGACTCGATCGATACGTCCGGCCCATGCAGTCTTGATTTGGTGTTCCAATCTCTCACGTCGAATCTTGGGAGAAAAATAAAAAAACGGCTCCAGGAGCGGTT